>CAZJSX010000020.1:0-12979 GCA_964548845.1 uncultured bacterium
CCCATCGAGGGCCATGATGCACCCTTAAATCAGGTGAAGCTCTTTTAGAAAGAGGATTTGTAAATTTGTGAGAAGAACCAGTCACACATAATAATCAATAAACTAGAAATGACCACTGCCCAAGTAATACATCTTGGAACATCCCTTGGTCTTAAATTCTGTTTGAATCTTCCAGCAACTTCTGCCACCACTAATATGATCAGCATAAAACCAATGCTGCGGTAGAAGTTGACAAATGGAGGGTAACTCCCAAATGGTGCTTTGATAAAAACGTTGTCACGAATCCCTTGCCAATAAGGCTCCAAGGAATCATAAAAATTAAATTTGTTAAATAGACCCACCCATCCACCAGCAAGTAAACCCGTATAAGTACCCAATATGGTTAAAATAGGAGCTGCTATTAAAGCTGCTATTGCAGAAGGCACTAAACTCCAAACTCTTGGACTTTTTCCTAAAGTAATTAAAAGCTTATTTTGATCTGTAGCTTGCATGGTTCCTACCTCGCCAGCATAACTACCACCAATACGTCCTGCTAATAAAAGCGCAGTTAATAAAGGGCCTAGCTCTACAACAAAACCTCTAGCCATGGCCATCACATAGACATTCTCTCGTATGGCTGGTAAATATCTTGAAGCTACTTTTGCAAACTCATTCCCGAAAATCTTAAATAATAAAGAGGTATGATCTGAATGAAATTGATCCATAATTGTATTGATGTCAGTCTCTTGAAGCATTTGAGCAAAAAGAGTTGCTGTTGCAAAACCAGCAGCAATAAATGCAAAAAAGATTAAAGGAATCGAAATTCCTAAATAATCAACCAATTTTAATAAAGTTCGAACTACCAAACTCCAGCGTGCAGCTCGGTGATGAGCCAGCTTGACCTCTTTTCGCTCTGCTGGAACAACTTCGACTTCTTTACCAGGAGTTACAATTCCTTTACAAAATTCAGCTTGGTGAGAAATTAAAACAAAAGAGATTCCCCTGCTTTTAAGTTCTACAATGACTCTATTTACCTCTTCAGCAGTTCTAACATCTAAGCCCACATAAGGCTCATCTAGTATAATCACTTTTTTTTCTTGAGCAAAGATCATAGATAAAGCAGCTCTTCTTAACATACCACCGCTAAGCTCGTTAGGCATTTTCAGCCCATCATTTTCCTTTAAATCCACACTCTTGAGTAAATGTGAAACAGCTTCCTCGTTATCTGGCTTATTAGCAGCTCTACAACTTAATATGAGATTTTCTCTGACGCTTAAAGAGTCAATTAAAACCCCTTGTTGGAATAATATTCCAATCGGCAGCTCTTTTTTATCAATCTCCTCTTCCCATTGAAGCTCAACTTTAGCTCCGCGCAAAGTGTTAATGTTGCTCATTGCTGTTGCAATGGAAGTTTTACCAGCGCCCGATGGCCCTTTCAACCAAAGACACTCACTCTTAGCCAATTCAAACTCAATGATATCGTTTTTAAAAGGGCAAGTATCGTCCACCCTATTTATTTTGACTTTCAGAAGCATTCAGAAACCACTTTTAGACTTAATCCCCTGCATAAATTGATAATTTATATTTTTCAAGTTTATTAGATATTTTTTAAAAAGCAGCACTAGTTTAGCTTAATTCATACCGAACTTTGGATATCTAAAAAAAGAAGTTAAAAGAGGTATTTTCTAATTTAATAGGTCTAGTTTTTAACAGATATTGTCAAAAGGTATGTTTAGATAATGGTGCATCAATCTTTAAATTGATTTACTTTCGCATCAAAAAATGATTAAAAATGGACAATCCTAATCAGAAGTTCGTTGCTTGTTTTAGTAAAACTTTGTCAAAGTACCTAGAGGAAAGAATTAACCATCAAAGACTTTTACAAAAAATAAATTAGAAATCTGCTAAGAGTTGGACATATTTTGCTTTTTGATCATTTTCAAGAGCAGCATATGCAGCGATTTGGTCACCACTATTTAAATTTTCACCTTGGTCTATTCTTTCAGAATCCTGATTTTTACTTTGTTTGATTATTGTAGTCTCTTCATTGAAAGTTTTTTCAAAAAGCTCTAGGCAAGCTTGAGCTTTTCCTTTTTCTAAATCATCTTTTAAAAATAAAAACTCTACTAATCCTTCATTGCCTAATTTTTGCATCTCACTCTCTACAGTTTTTGCAGCTAAACTCAAATCTTGATCCGTAATTCCTGTAATACCAAAAAATTGCATGTGTTCTGATGTAAACGGCAATTTTATCCCTATTTTTTCAAGTAACGGTTTACAGTGAATAAAAAAACCTAAATGGACATCTAATTCATCAAAAAAAGACAATGAGTCAACTTTTTTCTTGGCGATTTTGTGTAAAAGATGGGTCGCCCAAACATTTCTCAAAAGTTTAACAACTTCTTGTCGATTTTTTGCGTTTTGCGAAAGTTTTTTTAATTGAACCAGTATTTCTAATTCGATCACTGATAAAGTGACGCGATCTACACAAGAGATAACAGCGTCGCATAAAAAGTTATAAAATTCGATGCGAAAATCTTCGTTTTGACTAGCAAATTCAAATATATCTAATACAACTTTTGCTAATTCTTTTTTAAGTTTTTGGCCGCCACTTGTGAAGTCTGAGGTTTGTAAAAGATAATGAAGCCACAAACCAACATTATCAGCAGCATCATTAAAAATCTCTGTATCAAATTGGAGTGCTTCTATTTCAGCATGTATGCTTAATTCTTTGATTTGATCTTCTAGGGAGTTTGGATTAACACTATTTCTAGGAGGAGGCATGTCAAAGATAAAAGTTGAGGTTGGCTGTCCTTGAGCTCTGCGCTCCTGGGTTCCTAATTGTAAATTGTTTAATACATGCTCCGAAAGATTATGCCCATCTAAATAGATGTTTAAGTGTGAGGGTAATTCTAAAATTGACTCCGGAAGGCTTCTATACGGATTTGATCCTAAATTGATTGAAACCCACCTAGAGTGATTCCCCCTAAACTCTGGCAAAATTGTTAGCCGGTTATGATTCAAACAGAGAATGTTTAATTTAACAAGATTACCAAAATTTTCTAGTAAACTGCTTAGCAGGTTATGACTCAAATTAAGATTGCTCAAATTAACAAGATTACCAAAATTTTCTAGCAAACTGCTTAGCTGATTATAACTTAAATCAAGATGGTTCAATTTGACAAGATTACCAAAATTTTCTGGCAAACTACTTAGTTGATTATAACTCAAATCAAGAAGACTCAGGTTAACAAGATTACCAAAATTTTTTGGCAAAGTGGTCAAGCTATTAGATTTAGAATAAAAAAGGTTCAAGTTGACTAGATTGCCAAAACTTTCAGGTAGAGTGCTCAACTGGTTATAATTCAAATCAATACAATCCAAGTTAACAAGATTACCAAAATTTTCTGGCAAACTGCTCAATTTGTTACCATTCAAATAAAGTGTTTTTAAGTTAACAAGACTGCCAAAACTTTCTGGTAGAGTGCCCAACTGGTTATAATTCAAATCAATTTTTGTTAAATGAGCAAGATACCTGAAACAATTTGGTAAAGAACTCAATCCGAGATTACTCAAGTTGAGTTCAGCTGCTTTTTGCCCATAACAATTTCTTATCCTTATTACGGCTCCTTGGCGACTTTCTGTGGCTGAAACCTCTTTTTGATTACACCAACTATCTAACTCTTTTTCTAAGAGAAACGATTGCATCATTTCATTATCAATAACATAGGCCACTAAACCATCTCTTAATTTTATTGCTACCCCACCTTCTTTGTGATAATCATAATGGTCAACCATTGCGGAAAATTGTTTGGAAGCATCCTCAATATAGGTGCAATTTAGGGTTACTTGGCGATTTTCCCAACGAACTGTTAATTTTCTTTGACCATTATGATCTAAATCGCTCAAGTTAAATTTAAAAACCTCTGAGCCTTCTATAGGATAGAAAGTCATTTGATCAACACCTAAAAAAACAGGATAAACTGTAAAAATTTCCGGAATAATATGTCTTACAGTACTAGTAAGAAATGTTTTATTTTCAGGCAAGCTCAAAGAGTTTTTTTGAAAAGATATGATACTGTTTATTAACTTTTCTAAAATCCAACGATTAAAAGAGTTAAAAAGTTTGTCATTTAAAATTTCAATAGGTCTGCTTACAGAAGGGTGGGGATCACCAGGGGGAGGAGGCGGTATATAAAAAGTAGAAAAGCTAGAATAGTTGTAAATTGAAGGTTGAATATCAAGAAATGGAGAGGAATTGTTTGAAAAAAGAGTAATATTTGTCATTACTTATGTATTAAAAGTTAGTTATTTAGATATAAAATACTCAAAAATAGATATATAATCAATGATACAGACCAGAAAGTATAACTTTAAATGTTAGATTAAAATTAAAGGCAATTTTAAAAAAGGACTCACCTTGCAATATATTAAATCGTTGGGCATCATGAAACTTTTTAACCCTTTTTAACTATGAGGTCATTTTAATGACAGATTCCAATCAAGCCAAAAAACAAGCCTTAGAACTCGCCCTCTCTCACATTGAAAAGCAATTTGGAGATGGTTCCATCATGACCCTTGGAAAGCATCAATCGACAAGAAACATCGATGTCATTTCAACAGGAGCAATCACTTTAGATATAGCTATTGGAATCGGCGGAGTTCCTAGAGGAAGAGTTGTAGAAATATACGGACCTGAATCTTCTGGTAAATCAACTCTTGCAACTCACATTGTAGCCAATGCACAAAAAAATGGTGGAAGGGCAGCTTATATCGATGCAGAACACGCTCTAGATCCAGCCTATGCAGCAAAAATTGGGGTCAATGTTAATGAACTTTTAATCTCTCAACCAGATTGTGGAGAAGACGCATTAAATATCGCAGAGATGCTAGCTCGATCAGGTGCAATCGATGTGATCGTGATTGACTCAGTAGCTGCTTTAGTTCCTAAAAATGAATTAGAAGGTGAGATTGGCGATACTCATATGGGCCTACAAGCTAGAATGATGTCACAGGCTTTGAGAAAATTAACTGCAACTTTAGCCAAATCGAATACTTGCGCTATTTTCATCAACCAAATTCGCGATAAAATTGGTGTGATGTTTGGTAGCCCTGAAACAACAACTGGCGGTAAAGCTTTAAAGTTTTATGCATCAATTAGATTAGATATTCGCCGTATCGCTTCAATTAAGGGTGCTGATAACGTTGAAACTGGGAACCACGTCAAAGTTAAAGTGGTTAAAAATAAATTAGCCCCACCTTTCCAAGTCGCTGAATTTGATATTATCTTTAAAGAGGGAATTTCTTATGAAGGGACTATTATTGATAAAGCGAGTGAATTAGAAATTATCGATAAAAAAGGGGCCTGGTTTAGCTATAAAGGGCAAAGACTTGGTCAAGGTAAGGAATCGGTTCGTTTAGAGCTTCAACAAAATCCAAAATTAGTTAAAGAACTAGAAATGGCAATTTACGAAAAGATCGGCATGAGACCAATTGCGCCTGCTAAAGAAAAAGCAGCCCCTCAGCCCGCAATTGCTGCTGTTTAAGCAACTACTGATATATAATCTAGCAGCTCAATAAATTGTTTTTCATACAAATTGAGCTGCTTTAGTTTTAGTCTACAATTCTCAATATGTTTTTTTAAATGTTCACCAGCAACCTGATCACCCAAAGCTATGGGATAGTTGATCACTTGTTTTTTTTGCTTATCTTGCTCTAAATCGCAAAAGTCATCATAAATTTGAAAAGCCATTCCAAAATGATAAGAAGCTTCTCTAACTAAACTTAAAGACTTCAGGTCTCCACCACCAAAGAGCCAGCCAAAAACAAATGCGGTTTCAAAAAACAGAACCGTTTTTCGATAGAAGATTAAGTCGAGTCTTTCTTGATTGATAATCCCTGGATAGAGATCCAAAAATTGCCCACTAGGAGCCCCTTTAAGGCTGTTGTTATACGCCAACATTTCTAGAGCAATAAAAGCTCGCTCATCGCAATCAGCAAGCTTATCTTTCAGTATCGCTTTATTTTTAAAGACACACTGATAGCCCTCACCAATTAATGCGTAACTTGCTAGTAGTGCAACATCTTGACCGTGCACTTGATGTAAAGCAGCTTTACCTCGACGCATTAAATCATTATCCATACACGGTAGATCATCGGCGATTAAAGAGGCTGTGTGAAAAAGCTCAATAGATAAAGCTGCATAGGAGGCGTCTAGTTGATTTCTTAAGAGCTCGGCAACAATCAGGACAATACTTGATCGAAAACGCTTACCATCCCCCTCTAAAGCATACAAGCAAGCCTTGCTTAAGTTGTCTGGATCTTTCTGATTGCCAAATTCTTTTTGGATAAAACTTTCTATGCTCACCTTGTAGTGATTTAAAAGTTTTTTAAGCTCTAATTTTTTAAGACTATGAAAAAGCATAATTTTTTTGTGGTAAAGAGACAACCTCTTGATTTCCCTTCACAATTTTATCCGCAGCAATCACACCACCCACACAAATGCATGGATAAATGCAACTTCCTTTCCCAATGATGGTTCCTGGATTGGTAACAGCATTGCATCCTACCTGAGCGCGATCTCCAATGATGGCACCAAGCTTACGCCTCTGGGTGTTGATTTCCAAATGAGCGTTACTAATTTTGATTTGTTTGTTGTTAAACAACAGATTTGCAAGTTTTGCTCCAGCACCTAAGTTTGTGTGATTTCCTAAAATAGAATCTCCCACATATGCAAAGTGAGCTGCATGAGCGTGATTTAATAATATAGAGTTTTTAATTTCGGTGTCATGTCCAATCACACAATGATCTCCAACAATGACATCTCCTCGAATGTAAGCCCCATGTCTTACAGTGCAGTTTTTACCGATAATGCAAGGCCCTTTAATATAAGCTCCCGGCTCAATTACAGAACCCGCTCCAATAGAAATTAACTTGGGATCTACTAAGTAAGCTTGATCAGAAATTTTACCCTTGTGTGATCCCAGTGAGAACTCTTTTAAATAAGAAGCAATTTTATCTAAAGCTTCCCATGGATACTTGATCGAATCAAAAAGCTCTCTATGAGCATATCCTGTAAGTTCAAATAGTTCTAAGATCTGCGGCCAGTCTTTCATATCAAGGCTCCTAAATAAAGATAATACTTATTATATATATTCTTTTTCTTCTTCTTCAGAGGGTGTGGAAAAGTTCATAACTGCCATGATCTATGAGCTAGAACCATCTGTTCAAAACATGTTTGTAATTTGTTAATAAACCCAATGTTATCATTTCATAAGACTTATATACAATTTTGTTTTCAACCCATAAACAGGCTATGAACAGGGTTATCAACTGGTTTTCCACAAATCAAATATTGAGGTCATTCAAAGACTTTAAAGTTTTAAATTACTGACAAAGGCAACAAGTAATTTTAAATAGAGAGTATCCACCAAAGGCTAAAATAATCATTCCAGCGATTCGGTTAATCCAAACCATCACCTTATGGCTTACTTTTTTACGAAATAAAGTGACCCCTTCACTTAAAATGAGCCACCAAATAGCAGAACCTAAAAAGACACCTACTACTAGAGCAATACCTTGGATGTAATTTCCTTCAATATCTGAAAATCCAATACTTGCAAAAACAGCCACAAAGGCAAGAATAGTGACAGGACTTGTCATAGTTAAAAAGAAGGTAGAAATAAAGTCACCCCAAAGACTGGTGTGAGCCACTTCTTGAGAATGAGAAGGAGGTTTTTCACCAAAAGTTTTCATTCCTAAATAAACTAAAAAAATTCCCCCAACCAAGTGGAGCCAGAATTGTTTTGCTATGAGGAAGTTTGAGATAAAGGTTAATCCAAACGCTGCAATAATAGCGTAAATAGCATCTGCAAAAGCAGCTCCTAGTCCAGAGATAAAACCTGAAAATCGGCCATATTGCAGTGTTTTTCGGATGCAAAGCACACCAATAGGGCCAACTGGTGCAGCAATTGAAAATCCAAGAATAAGCCCTTTAATAAAGTAGCTCAAATCCATATTACCTCATAGATTACTAACGAATAATAACATTTCCTTCAGAGTCTAAACTAAAATCTTTGAGAAGATCATTCGTATCTTTATTTAGAATTATTTATAAACTCTCAGCGTATATTTCTATTGCATCGAGCATAAATTCCAATAATTTGGGATGGTAGTCTTTAAAAACTTTTTTCCAATCTGGATGATCTAAATAAGCTTTGGCTCGATCAAAGAGATCTTCTTTTTTAGCAACGATTCCAAATAGTTTAAGATACTCTACATGGTCAGCAACAATTTCTTGAACCTCAGAAGATTCAGGGCCTAAATTATCGTTGATCGCCTCTGCGTAGTCTTCTAAAAGGGCCTCCCACTCATCTTGGGCTTCTTCCCATTGCTCTTCAGTCCATGATTCTAACTCTTTACGAGCTTTCTCCATTTCTTCTGAGTTTTGGATATCCTCAGGTGAGTGTTTCTCTTCGGCTTTACGCTTAGGTTGGCCGGATTCATGAGAAAATGGTTTATCTTTCATTTGTTTGCCTTATAAATATTCAATTAAAAAACTGGAACGACAGCCCCTTGATAGGTGTCTAAAATAAATTTTCTCATCTTTTCAGAAGTCATGACTTCTTTTAGAGCCTCTATTTCTGGTCGATTTTCATCTCCCGTTCTGATGGTTACAATATTGACGTATGGAGAGTTTAAATCTTCAAGAGCCAAAGCATCTGTATCAGGAGAAAGGCCGGCTTGTAGAGCATAGTTAGTATTAATAGCTGCAGCATCGACATCTTCTAGTGAGCGAGGAAGCATGGCAGCATCCACTTCAACAAATTTAATGTTTTTAGGGTTTTTGACAATGTTCAAAACAGTGATTTGTAAATCATTTCTACTATTAAGCTGAATCACCTTATTTTCTTCGAGCAATCTTAAAGCTCTGGCTTCATTAGTAGGATCATTTGGAATGGCAATTATTGCATTTTCTGGTAGCTGTGATAAAGATTGAATTTTTTTAGAATAAATTCCCATCGGCTCAATTTCAATCTTAGCTAAACTTTCGATAGCATAATGAAACTGATTGATTTGCTCTTCCATAAAGGGAATATGTTGAAAAAAGTTGGCATCTAATTCATGATTTGCCAAAGCGCGATTGGGCATATTATAATCATCAGTAACGACAATAACTAGATCTATTCCTTTAGCTTTAAGCTCTGGTTTTACAAACTCTAACATCTGTGCATGTGGCACAGGAGTTGCTGCTACTCTAAAACCTTTTTTAGAGCTTGTGCAACTTGTTAGTGATAATAACAAAGACGCTCCTAGCATTAAGAAATATTTATTCATAGTTAAGTTTTCCTCTTTTTTTCAGAATTTTTTTAACGGCCACATTTCCTATCCATTGCATGATTTGCACAAGCAATATGAGAAGTATGACCGTGATGACCATGATGAATGTATTGAAACGGTTATAGCCATACTGGATTGCAACTTGGCCAAGTCCACCACCACCTACAAGTCCCGCCATTGCGCTATATCCGATTAGATTTACAACTGTCAATGTGACGCCCGATAAGATAGAGGGAAGCGCTTCAGGAAGGAGAATCTTGCTGATAATTTGCCATGTATTAGATCCCATGACAATGGCAGCTTCCAAAATATGATTATCGACCTCTTTGAGGCTTGTTTCAACAAGTCTTGCAACAAAAGGGGCGGCTGCAATAGTTAGGGGGACTATTGAAGCTGTTGTTCCCAAACTTGTTCCAATGAGCCATCTTGTAAATGGAATCAAAGCGACCATGAGTATGGCAAAAGGAAAGGATCTTCCAACATTGACCATAGTCTCTAAAAATTTATAGAAATACTTATTGGCTTTGATGTGACCCTTATCTGTGATCGTAAGTATGACACCTAGTGGTAACCCAATTAGAATCGCAAAAAAAGCCGAGACAATCACCATGTAAATAGTGTTCCATAATTGCAGAGGCAAAAGCTGTAAGGCAAGATCAAGATTAGGACTCATGTTTCTGCAAAACCTCATACCGAACTTTGTTTTTTTCTAGATAATCTATTGTCCCAGAAATCCCCTCTGGGGTTCCTGTTAATTCAACGATTAGGGTTCCAACTGTGGTTGTTTGCAAATGGTCAATCCATCCCAATAAGATATTGGCATCGACATTAAATTTTTTTACGATTTGAGAAATGACAGGGTCACTTGCAGCTGTTCCTTTAAATTTAAGTCTAAGAAGTTTGCGATCAGGTGATGGCGGTTTAAAAAACTCTTCAGGGATTTCATGTGAAGCGCCCTGTATAAAATGTTTTGTTGTGGGATGCTTAGGCTCAGAAAAAACTTCCGAGACTAACCCTTCTTCAACAATTTCGCCCCCTTCAATCACAGCAACTTTATGGCATACTCTTTTAATCACTTCCATATCATGAGTAATCAAAACAATAGTTACCCCTAGCTTTTTGTTAATCGTTTTTAAAAGATCTAAAATCTCTTTAGTTGTTCTGGGGTCTAAAGCAGAAGTGGCTTCATCACAAAATAATACTTCTGGATGATTGGCAAGGGCTCTAGCAATTCCTACTCTTTGTTTTTCGCCACCGCTTAAAGAGGTTGGGTAAACATCTTTTTTAGAAGTAAGGCCAACTAGTTTCAAAAGCTCATCTACCCGTTTATTTTGTTCTTCTTTAGAAAGACCCGCAATTTCTAAAGGATAGGCAACATTACCAGCAACAGTTCGAGAGCTTAAAAGGTTAAAATGTTGAAAGATCATTCCAATTTTCATCCGAAATTGGCGGAGGTTCTGCCCTTTCAAATGGCTGATATCTTTTTGGTGAAATAGAATTTTTCCATCTGAAGGTTTGATAATTCCTGATAAGCAGCGGATCAATGTGGATTTTCCAGCACCGCTTAAACCGATAATCCCATAGATTTCTTGTTTGACGATCTCAAAAGTAATATCACTTAAAGCGCTCGTCTTTTTCCCAGAATGAAAATAATTTTTTGAAATACTTTTGATTTCAATAATAGGCACGGAGTCCAATTGATTGCCTTTATTCATGATATTTTTCTACGAATAATTAATTAGGGACACATCATATTGAATATTAATGATAAAATCTAGGTTTAGATCTTATTTTTTGTTGATTTCGTGCAGTTTGAATTAAAAACAAAATATTTAGTTTAGATCTTCTGAGCCAAAGAAAAGGGCCATATAACCTGTTTTTTGACAACCCAGGGATTCATAAAGTTTTTGTGCCGGTTTATTTTCCTCTTCTCCTGTAAATATAATAAGTTTGCGGAGACCTAATTTATTTTTGGAATCGAAAATAAGTTGTTTCATCAATGACTTAGCAAAACCTTTTAGTCTTGATTGTGGCTCTGTATAGACACCCCCAACTATGGCTATAGAACTGGTTTTGGCATTCAATTCTGCTATCGAAATGAGTTGAGATTCTACAAATAAGCCCCAAATCATTAATTTATTGCATTTTTCAAGAAATTGTTGATGCATTTCATCTTTAGAAAGATCTTGAGGAACATTTTGTTCTATTAAATAATTCAATCGGAGAGCTTCCCATTGTTGAAAGTCTTTTGCTTCTAAATATCTAGCTTCTTTAGAGGCAAAGTCTTGCCAGTTATCTATAGAAAGCGTGTAGTTAATTTCTTTAGAGTAAAAAGTTTCCTTTTTAATGACTCCTTGATCTTTAAGATGTTGCCAAAAATCTTTAGCAAATCTCCAATTTCCAATAACACCTCGTATGCTATTTGACCCTTCCTTACAGCTAGCAATTATGAGTTCAAACACAGGTTCAACAAGTTCCGACTCTACAAGTAAATTCCCTCTCCGAGTTAAGCAAAACACACAGATAATTTTATCATCTTTGCGTATTACTTTGAAATTACCGGAATTCACATGAGGGCCTAAATTTGGGCCATGTTCGTTTAAATTTCCTAGTAGAAAGACAGAAGTATTTTCATGCTTTGAGAGAAAAGAAATAGTGTCTTCTAGATTTGAGCTCGTAAGTTTTTCTAGACTAAACTTCATGCTGAGATTTGCTCAAAGGTTCTTGAGAAAAGAATCTGGGTGAGAAGATTTGAACTTCCGACCTCTTGCACCCCATGCAAGTGCGCTAGCCAGGCTGCGCTACACCCAGGAAAATAAAAGATGGGAATATTTTAAAAATCAAAGCTGATTTGGGTCAATTAAATTAAGAGAGATCTTTTTTCAGATATTCTTCATTTTGAGAATTTTATCAGGTTCCCTATAGCCATAAAGAACCCTGATAAATTTATTTTGAAGATAGAGGAGGCTTTTAATAGCCACAGTCGATTTATTCTACTTTTGCATCAGTTGGTTGATTATCGTGTGTATTTACTGACCAACAAGAATTAAAGACTTTTTCGCTTTCAACTAAGTTAATTAATTGGCCCATATTATCTATAAATGAGGATTTCCATTCTTCAAAACTGTCGCTATTTTTTGTGGGAATCGACTTTAAGAATGCTGCATATTCATCGCTATTCGGGCAGTTTATTTGGATATTTACTGAGACATCATGGCTGTTTATGGGTGGGTTTTTGTCTTTTGGTTGAACATTTTTTAGTTGAGTGATGATCAACTCGACAGGTTCAGAGGAATTATTGATACTTCGATGTAATTCATTTTCAGGATCAACACCTCGAGAAACTGCCACACCTGTTGGGAATACTACGTCTGTTGTTGTCCCGTCAGCCTCAAGGCGAGTAATTGTTCCACCTTTCAAAGCTACAACGATTTGTGGATAAGCGTCTCGGTGTAGATCTATCTCTTCGTGAGGTTTTATACTAACTTTGCAAATGCTAATTTCGTTGTTTTCGAATAGAGATTCATAATCTAATGCCCAAGCATTAAAAGAGATCAAGTAAGTTAGTGCTAAAATAATGGTTTTCACAATCTGACTCCATGTTTTATTAATATTATGAACTATGAAGGATATTTTTTCAAGATACTTTTAATTTTGATAA
>CAZJSX010000021.1:0-4752 GCA_964548845.1 uncultured bacterium
ATATCATCCATCCAAAAGAGCTCCTTTGAAAAACCCATTTTCAAAAAACCCATGTGGCCACCATGCGATGTTTTAAAAACATGAATGTTTTTAGGCAAATTTACAGAATCTAAAATGGTATGGTCAATGAGTGGATCGTCTTTTGCAAATAAAATCTGACAAGGGATATTAATGTTGGCAACTAGGGTCTTAGAACTACTTTTGGTGTAATAATCTAAAGCACTCTCAAAACCAGCAGCAGGTGCTGTGAAGGTCTCATCAAAATCTCTTAGTCTTTTACAAAGTTTTAAAGGTTTTAGCGATTTATACGCGAACTGACTAATGGGTGACTCAATGAGCTTAATAATGGAACTTAAGATCGACGAGCGATAAATAGTATTTTGCCATTGATCTAACCTTTTAGAGCTGTCATCTAAATTAATCGCTGGGCAAATAGCCATAAGTTGGCTGACCCAAGGGCTTAAATCTTGTTCACCGGCAAGTTTTAATGCAATATTACCACTTAAAGAAAATCCAACCACAATTAAAGGGGAATGGGGTTGATCTTCTTTAAGTTTCAAAATAACTTGTAATAGATCATAGCTTGAGCCACCATGAGAAATACTTTTAGCTTTTCCAATTCCACTACCGACTCCTCTAAAATTCAATCGAACGACTCGTAAAGAGAGTTTAGTTAACTTGTGAGTTAGTCTAACTAGATAAGGGGAGTTGTGTGATCCTCCAATTCCATGCACCATCAAAATGGTCGGCATATCTGGTTGCCAATTTTGTGGGGTAGAGACTTCAATTGCTAAAGAATCTCCATCTGGCAGCGCTATAAATTGAGTTTCTGACTCCGGTGGTTTTTCGCGAAAAATCACATAACTTACGAGTGTTTGAAGATGATGATTTTTTAATCCAAAAAAAGGTTTAAATGGCTTCATATTGCTTTATATAGTCAACTTAAAATTATAATTTTATAAATTGAAGGCTTGTTATTAATTAAAGATAAAGTTAAAATTTAGGACTCTTTTTAGATGGTCTAAGGCAAAAACTAAAAAATATTAAGTCTTGAGCTTCTTGAAAGAATGCTAAAAGTAGCATCCAAAATACAGCAAATTTTAATATTTTACGAGAGTTTTATGACGACATTTATTGAAGAAGAATCAGCCTTTGACAGCTTTGGTCTTCACCCGCTTCTATTAGAAGCAGTAAAAAAAATGGGATTCGACAGTCCTACACCTATTCAAGAAGAGGTGATTCCAGTAGTTCTAGAAGGTAATGACGTAGTTGCAAGAGCCCAAACTGGTTCTGGAAAAACTGCTGCATTTTGTTTGCCTGCCTTAAATCAACTAGCTCAAGATCCGACTAAACAAGTTTTAGTTATTGTCCCAACGCGCGAACTTGCATTGCAAGTAAGTGAAGAGATGTTTAGATTTGGTGAAGCACTAGGCATTAGACCTATTACTGTTTATGGGGGAGACTCCATTAGCCGCCAATTAGATAGACTAAGAGGAAATCCAAGGGCTATTATCGCAACACCAGGAAGATTACTAGACTTTTTCAAATCTAAAAACTTGAAAAACTTCAACCCGACAACAGTTGTTTTGGATGAAGGTGATGAAATGCTTAACATGGGCTTTTTAGAAGACATTCAAGCTATTTTTTCTTTTCTACCAGCTCAAAAGCAAACTTTGCTCTTCTCAGCAACAATGCCAAAACCAATTGAAAACTTAGCTCGTGGTTTTTTAAAGAATCCGATCTTTTTAAGCTGTGTAGACGTCAATCACGTTCACGCGGATATCGAACAAATTTTTTATCAAGTTTCAGAAAGAAGCAAACCTGCAGCTTTGTGTCAGTTAATGCATTTTTATGATGCTGCTAAAGCTTTGATTTTTTGTAACACTAAAATTCAAGTTGAAAAAATTGCAGACATGCTTGTCAAGCAAGGCTTTTATGTTTTAAAGCTTCACGGCGATATGAGACAAAACGAGCGCCAAATGGCAATCGGCTCATTTAGAAAAAGCCCGAACTCTTGCATGGTCGCAACAGACGTAGCAGGTCGTGGGATTAGTATCTCTGATATTTCTCACGTTTTTAACTTTGAGCTTCCTCAATCGGCAGCAGGTCACACTCACCGTATTGGTAGAACAGGTAGAGCTGGAAATAAAGGGATGGCCATTACGTTGCTTACCTCTAAAGAAGTTTCTAAGATTCGCAGAGTTTTCCATAAAGGATCTCAAGAGTTAAACTTCTTGCCATTACCTACAGCTAATGCTTTGAAAAGTAGACAGCGTGAAAAGTTTATCGAAATGATCAAACAAGAACCTGTTCAAAAAGATGGCGAAGAGCTTTTAGCGATGATTCAACAAGAAGTCAGCTTAAAAGAAATTGCTCTTAAGTTAATCTCTAAGCTTTACCCAAAAGTAGAGCCAGTGGCAATCGAACAAGAATCTTATTCTGAAGAAAGAAGCAGAGGTCGTGGCGATTCCAGAAGAAGAGAATTTTCTGGCGGTGGCCGCAAATTTTCTAGAGGTGGCGGCGGCGGCGGCGGTTTTAAATCCAGTCGTGGCGGCGCAAGTGAAAGCGGCGATCGCAAGCGCTTTTCAATCCCTAGAAGGAAAGAATACAGCAAATAACTTCTATTCGCTTTAATCAATCAAACAAAATGGCTTAAGATGACTTTAACTTCATACTTAAGCCATTTTCATATCAACAGTTTTATGAATTCTATTTTTCCTTACACTACACTTTCATATACCCCTTTCTTTTCGTCTATCTTATTTGAAAATCATTAATTGTGTTGTTATCTAACAACCTAAACACAAGCTTTATAAAATATAATCTTGTCCATTTACCTCTATTTCAAAAATAAAAAATTAAAATCATGTAATTAACAATTATTTAAGTTATACTCTCTGCACTTTTTAATTTTTACAATCTTACAATTGAGGTGTTTAATGACTGCTATTTCTGTAAAAAGCGTAGGGGAGCATTTTAGGCTTAACGAGACAGAGACTCGTCAACTCAGAGAATTCGTGGATCATGAAAATGGTAATATTTCAGATTCTTGCTGGACTATATTCTCAGATTTTTGTTTTCAGTCACCTTCGCTTTATACTGTAAACCAAAAGATGCTTACAAACAAGGCAACTCCCATTTTACAAACTCGTTATCAATTAGCAGGTAGCGAAGCTTCACAAAGAGCCCATACTCTTGCAACTTATCTTTTGTTTCATCTTACAACGTCAACGAGAGATAATCCAAACGAGCGAAGACCGCTTTTAACAGCAAGGCTTTTGCATTCAACTATTACAAATCCACTTGAGCAAGTTATTGATTTAGCCCCATGGGGCGATGGGAGAACGCTTTTTTTCCCACCTATAAATATGCTTCATGAGCTAGCTCTAAGTGCACACAAAGCTCTTTCTGAAACTTTGACAGGCTATGAAACGGCATGGGTCGGAATGCAGCAATTGCGTACAAAGGAAGCAAAAGATGATTTTGATCAACTGACTCAATCTGCATCTTACTCAAGAGGTAAAGAACTACTTAAAAATACACAATATCTTTTTACAAGTAGTAATGGGCAAGTCATGAATAATAAGGGGACTATTTTGGGGCCTGAAAAACTTTATACACTTTGGCAATCACTCTTAAGTGGTGCAGAAGAGATCTGGATAGATGATAGAACTAAAACTTTTGCCGTTTAAAATTTTAAAAGCTAATTGAAGCCGTTGGTCCTTTACAGTAAAAGGAAATTGCTATATACGGCAGTTACAAGCAATAAGTATTTGATTATTAATTAATTGTTATTTGACTCTACCGAGAACAGCGACCTTGAAAAATGTGACCACACCGCGAATATCTCAGAATTTATCAGATGCAAAAGTCTATTATGATCTTTTTATGGCTCAGCAAAATGCAGCTTCGCAGCTTATCAACAAACTAAAGATTTCTAATCGCTCTGAAATTTTAGATATAGGCTGTGGAGATGGACAAATTACGGCGCAACTTGCCAAATTGGTTATGGAAGGGCTTGTTATTGGCATTGACATCTCTCCTGAAATGATTAGTTTTGCTCAAAAAAAATATGAAACTTGCTCTAATTTAATATTTCAGTTGCTCGATGCACGGCAAATGCGATTTCAAAAAAAATTCGATCTTATTTTTTCATCCTACTCTATTCAATGGATCGCCAATAAAGAGCTTCTTTTAAAAGCGATTTACTCTCACCTCAAAAGTGGGGGAGCGTTAGCTCTCACAGCTCCCACAGACATTTCGATACAGCTGAGTCAAAGCGTTGAGAGTGTCATTGGTAATAGTGTATGGAGTCTGTACTTTAAAGGGTTTAAACCAGACTGGCATTTTTTAAATCAAACGGATTTAGAACAACTTGTTTTGAAACACGATTTGAAAATTAAGCTTTCAAACTATACGGTAGAACAATTTATTTTCCTCTCACTTGATAGTTTTAAAAGGTATGTTTTATTGTGGTTTCCTTACTTACAAGCTATTCCTGAAGATTTAAAAAAGTCATTTTTTGAAGAGGTGATCGCAGCTTATCTACAAAAGCTGCCTCCACTTGCTGAGGGTCATATTATGCTGGAAATTCCCCGAGTAGATCTTATTGCTCAAAAGAGTAAATAAAATACGAGATTTTCCGGCAAATTAAAGATCCAATCTTTAATTTGCCGTAAAAATTCGTAACACTTTATATATAGGATATTTAAACTTATTCTTATTTAATGCTCTATCTCTAGTATGTCGATG
>CAZJSX010000021.1:4762-12946 GCA_964548845.1 uncultured bacterium
CATACTGGTTACTTAATGATTTGACTATAATCCAGTATGTCGATATTATGCAGACATACTGGAGATATAGAAAATGGACGTCATGCAGCAAATCCGCAGAGATATCTATAGAGAGGAATTTGATTATCTTTTGCTACTAGAGAGTCTTTCTAGCTATAAACAACCCAGAGATGTCATTACCAGACTTTTGAAAAATGAGAGCATCATCCGGGTAAAAAAGGGAATCTATGTCTTTGGCCAAACTTATCGCAAAAGGCCCTATAGCCTAGAAGTCCTCTCCAATATGATTTACGGACCCTCCTATGTCTCTTTTGAATATGCATTAGCTTATTACGGCTTAATTCCTGAAGCTGTAAGAAGGGTCACTTGCGCCTCTTACAAACGCAATAAACACTTTAGCACTCCAGCTGGGGAGTTTGTTTATCATTACGTACCTCCAAAGGCCTTTTGTTTAGGAATGACTAGACAAGTGATCTCCACAAACAATATAGGGGGTGAAAATACTTACTTTCTGATTGCCTCTCAAGAAAAAGCTTTGGCTGATTTAATAGCGCGCATGAAACCTTTTATGGCAACTGATGAGCTTTTGACATATCTTATAGAGGGGATGAGAATAGAAAAGGATTCTCTTTTCAAACTCAACGTCTCTGAACTTGAAAAAATTAAAAGTGAATATCAAAACCAAAATGTGACTTTGCTATGGAAGATTTTAAAAAGATAAAAGCACCTGAAGCCTTACGGCAGATGTTGGCTCGCTATGAACTTAAAAGTCTACATGACTATAAAAATGCCATTCAAGAAATCATTCAAGAGATTGCTCTTTTGGGATTATGGAGAGCTAAGTTTTTTGAAAAAGCTGCTTTTTATGGAGGAACCGCGCTTCGTATTCTTTATGAATTAGATCGCTTCTCTGAAGATCTTGACTTTACATTACTAAAACCAGATTTAAATTTTGATTTAAGCTCTTATGAAAAAGCGGTTCAAGATGAATTAAATAGCCTTGGATTTAAAGCTCATGTTGAAAAAAAACAAAAGAGCAAAGTAAGCGCTGTCGACTCTGCTTTTATTAAAGTAAACACCATAGAGCATCTTATTTTGATTGGCCTTCCTGAAGGGCTCACACAAAGCATGCACAAAGAAGAAGTGTTGAAAATTCGTTTTGAAGTAGATAGAGATCCACCTACAGCTCAAATTACAACTGAAAATAAACTCATCTTATTGCCCTTTCCTTTTACAGTTAAAACTCTATCTTTAGAAGATCTCTTTGCTGGAAAAGTTCATGCTACTTTATGCCGGGAATGGAAGGGGAGAGTTAAAGGGAGAGACTGGTATGATTTGATTTGGTTTATTGCCAGAGGGATTAAATTAAACCTAGATTATCTAGAGCAAAGAATGCGTCAAAGTGGCTTTTGGACTCTTGATCGAAAATTAAGTCTAAAGGATCTAATGACTCAGTTTGAAAAAAAGATCGAGTCCTTAGACGTTGCGTCTGCAAAAGAGGATATCATTAACTTTATTAAAGATTCTAAGCAGTTAGATCTTTGGTCCAAGGAATTCTTTATGCAAATAGCAAAAAAGATAAAAATATCAACTTAATAAACGCATATTAATGATGCTGTGTTGCTCTATATTTATTGCCTACAAAAATACTAAAGATTAATTATAGAGAAAAAATCAGCTAAGAGAGTTTTATGATCAATTCAATTCAGGGACCAAATGGCCTAGGTGGTATTAATTCCAATAATTCTAACTCAGATCCTGCATTAACACCGACAGCAGTCTCAGATTATATTTGGACTCAATTACTTCCACAGCTACAAAACACCTATAATACAGTCTTAGCGCAGCTACAAACTGAGTATGCCTTTACAGATCCTCAAAAATATCAGCAAATGGTCCAAGCACTCAACATGCGCTATACGCAGGCTGCCAATACACTAACTAATGATTATAACTTAGCCAGAGCAACCTCTGATCCACAAAAACTACAAAGCATTTTAAATGATGCGACAAGCGCAGCTGCCAGCCTAGATACTCCTCTTACTCCTGAGCAGCAAAAAGCTCAAGATGATTATAGTGATGCTACAAGTATTGCTAATCAAATCACTAGTGAAATTCAAAAGCTTAAAAGTCAAATTAGCAGTATTTCATTAATTATTTCAGATCAGAAAAACACCATTATCCCTCAGCTGCAGCAAAAAATTAATGAATTAAAAAATACCGATCCAACACAAGCTGCGCTTTTGCAGAAACAGTTAGATCAAGCCAATACCGATCTTGCAAATCTTGATGCTCAAGAGAGCTCATTGCAAGATAATGAAAACACACTAGATAATCTATCGTCTCAATTGAGCAATCAAATGACGGCGATGGAAAACAACTATCAAGATATTTTGAGAGGGGTTGATGTTGATAATAATTTAAGTCAGCTAGAAAATGAGCTCTCGGCACTACAGAATTTTCAAAATAGCAACCAAAATACTCTTCACGGGATCACAACTCAAGTTAGCAGCCAAACAACAGCAGCTACCAATATCCAAAATGAAGCAGCTCAAATTGCAAAAGAATTAAACTTTACACCATCGCTCTATACTAAAAATGGTCAAACGATTTATTTCGATATGGGTGGATTTCAAACAGCTTTAAATTCATGCATGGATTATACCAAAACTCCACCACAGGTAGACCCTACAAAACTAGACAGCTATCTGCAATCGTTATTTCAAGAGCTGCGAGTATCTGGAGTCAATCAAATTGACTTAGCTTTTTCTCAGATAGGGGATATCGATGCTCTGTCGGGGCAAGGTAAAGGGGATATCGGTGGTGATGTGATCATGCAACTGCTTCAAAATTTTCCAGGAGCTCTTGAAGAATTTACCAAGCAAGCGCACGCAGCAGGCCTTAGAGTCGATTTATCTTTTGGAGGAGAAAATGCTGCAGGAGTAACCATTTGTGGCGATGGAGAGACCGCAAAAGGGCAAGCTGATAAATTAATAGCGTTTATGGATAAATATGGGATAGATGATGTCGATTTTGACTTAGAAGATTCAGGAGCAACAGCCTTTGTTAGCAGTAACCCTGCAAGCGTAGCCAAAGATTTCTTTACAGAGCTTAAAGGTGGACTTAATGCAGAAGGCAAGACATCAACTTTAACTATTGAAGGATCGATTCATAACTGGCCACAGGGCTATTTAAAAGAGCTGTTTACAGATGATCAAGGCAACAGCATCTTTAATAACCTATTTGATGGGTTAAATTTGATGCTTTATGGAAATCAATTTTATCTCGATTTGAAAGGAGATTGGGGAATCGAAAGCTGGCTTGATATTATCGGCAAAGATAATGCAGGAAAAATTCATATCGGATTTCAAGATGGGCTTAATTATGCCGATCTTAAAGACAACTGGGCTCAAGAATATCCCGATGAGCCATGCCCATGGACTGTACAGCCTGGTAGTTCTTCAGGATCTGCAGCTGCTCAAATTTACTATCAGCTTGAGCAAAAGTTAAAACAAGATGGATATACAACCCCAATTGGTGAGCCTTTCTGGTGGCCTAATTATGATCCTAATCGCTATGCGCCAACTACAAGTGGAACTTCACAGTTTGGAATGCAAGTGGAGTCTGATTTTTGGCAGCAGCTTCAAAAGCTTGAAAGTGGCTCACAAAGTGGTCAAAAAGGATTTCAAAATAAACCCCGAGATTCTGAATGGCGGAAAAAAGTTTAGTTAATCTGTTTAACCATTAGCGATCTAAAGATTTTTTTTATAGAGTTTCTTCATCTTCTGCTTCTGTTGAGTAAGCAGAAGATTCATCATCAGTCTCCCGGATATAAACATCTCTTTCAAAACGATATCCCCTATGCGAGTTTACAAATACTACAGTGGTATAACCTGAAGGGGATCTTTCTTTTGGCAATTTAAAGGGTTGTTTTACAAAAATAAATTCTCTTTGATCTATTCTAATTTAGAATTAGTTGCTTACAGATTTTAAATAAATAATTTGAAAGTCAATACTTTGCAGTTGTAAACTTTTTCTTTTTGTCAATCCCACAAAAGGTTTGTTATGAAAACACGAATTTTAGCAACATTTATAGCATGCTGCCTTGTCAATACAAGTGTAGTATTTGCTGATCAGCTTTACGTACTTAACGGCGGTAGCAACAACGTTAGCGTCATTGATACGCTCTCTAGACAAGAAATTGCATTAATTCCTGTTGGACAACAGCCAAGCGCTATTGCACTTGCTCCTCAAACTCACAGGCTTTATGTAGCGAATAGAACAGATAACACAGTTAATGTTATTAGCACAGAAACTAATAAAGAAATCACTTCTCCTATTCATGTGGGAAGTCATCCTATTGGTTTATTTGTCACTTCAAATGAGAATCAAGTCTACGTGCTTACAGAAGGCACTACCAGTATTAGTGTCATTGATACGGCAACCAATAGCTCAAATGTGACAATTTCAATTGGAGCTGAACCATTCCGTGCAGCAATGGCGCCGCATAGTCAAAAACTTTATGTGATATGTTATGGACTTTCTTCAATTAATGTTATCGATACAACAACTCATTCACTTATCGATGTTATCCATTTAGAAAACGGGATTAATCCATCAGGAATTGCAGTTTATTCTAATCCTGATCATCCATTAGAAGAAGTAATTTATGTAGCGGTTCCTAATCCACAAAGCAATTATAGCACAGGAAATATTTTATTGATCGACACAACAAATCATGCCGTTATAGAGTCGATCCCTCTTGAAATAAATCCTAGTTCTGTAACTATGTCTCCAAATGAGAAATATGCCCTTGTGATTAACGAAGATGTATATAGTCAAAATGTTGAGACTATCAACACAAAAACACATGGTGTAACGATTTCATCTGTAGGACGTAGACCTTGTTATGGTATTTTTTCACTAAATGACATGCTTTATATAACCAATTCTGCAAGCAACACAGTTACGGCGATCAATACTCAGATTAATGAAATTGTCGGAAATATTCCTGTAGGATACTGGCCAATAGGAGGCACAATAGATTCTCAAGGGATTCTCTATATATGCAATAATACTAGTGGTAGTGTCAGTGTTATTGATACGAACACTAATACAGTAGAGGCAACAATTGAGTTGGAAGGACTAGGCCCTACTTTAATTGTCCCTTAAAAGTTAGACCCATTCTCTGAAATAGTAGTAGAATAGTCTTAAACATAATGAGTTTAAGACTATTTAATCATTAGCGATCTAGAGGATTTTTCTTTTTTACAAAGTATGTTTAGTGCATATTTGCTCAAGTAAAAATCAAAGCTTGTAAAACCAAAATAGGCTAAATTTATGCAATCTTCTTCCTCCCTTCACATTACAACATTAGATTGCAGCAATTCAAGCTGCCTAACAACAGCAACAGTACCATTTAAAAATGAAGAGCTTTCGCTTGCTCATGATATTGCTAAAAGATTGATAGATACATTAATGCCTCATACACCGGCAGGTGGTCTTGCTGCACCACAAATCGGCATTTCACGCTCTATTTTCATATTCAGTTATGATCGAGATCCCATTAATCTAGAAGTCGTCTTAAATCCGAGAATTGATTCTTTTAATGGCACTGAAAAGGGATGGGAGTGTTGTTTATCTTCACTATTAAGTGAGAAAAATTGGGCAGCAGCTAAAATTCCTAGATATAAAAATATCGAAGTGACTTATATGAATCTAGCAGGGGAGACTATTCATAAACAAATGGAAGGTTTTGCTGCAAAAGCATTTCAACATGAATATGATCATTTACAAGGCCTTGTGAACGTCTATAGATCTGATGCTGAAGTTAAAAAATTTAATTCAAAAGCAGAGCTTGTCGAATTTATGAAGCAAGTCAAACGCAATGACGAAATTCGATACATCAAGCCGATAGCGATCTAACTTTGATAGTTTAACCCGTATTATTTCTCATTTTCTCAAATTTTAAACCCATTCCATATGGAATTGATTTTAATCTTTGTCATGCGGGAAAAATGTTTGTGTTACTAAGTTGTTTACAGCACGAATATTAGATTGATCTAGTCGTGCTACTAATACTGTTTTTGTTAAATTATCAAGAGGACCAGTAATGCCCTTTAATGCCAGAGGAAATGTAGCTACAATGTCTTTAGCTGTCACTATAGGGTATTGATCATCATGATAGCCCTCAAAGGTAAAATCCTCGTAGTTATATCTAGCTAAAATGTTAGTATCTACATCATGTTCTATATCATATGCAATAAATTCTGCTAAATTAAACCCTGCAGATTGAGCCACTAAATCTCTAGTAGCTTTACTCTTTTGCCCTTTTAACTCTGCGCTAGCAGAGAGATACGCCAGACCATTAGCATCATAATTTTGATAGCGCCATGTATGATCAATAGATCTACTATCAAAAGCTTCTGATTTTAATGCTAAAGCTCCAATACGTTGAGGATTTCGGTGTATTTCTAAACAAGTTAGGGGATTAATAAAAATTTCATAGCCGGGAATATTACTTGGATCATCATTTGTCATCTCTTCATATGTAGGGGCTTTAAGAGGACCAGTTGTTGCTCCAACTAGTGTCGTCCAAAGTGAAGCTTCTCCATTGCGAGGTTTTTTGATCCAAATAGGAACAACTTGATCGTCTGAAAAATGAAAAGCATACGTTCTAGTACTTTTGCGCAAGTTTGGATTTTGAGTTAAAAACTCAGAAACACTAAACATTTGCTCAAAAGATGTAAGACTAGAAAGAGAGGCGTTTTCAACTCTAAATCCTCCACATGTCCTATTGTTTCTCATATAAGCAACTGCTTTTTCGATTAATTTATCTCCAGACAGCAATCCAGTAACTTCGCGATAGGCTCTTTCAAAAGAGGCATCTAGCATTGTGCTTATGGCTCTAAATGTCGCATCATTTTTACTGCTGATTTCAAAATTTTCGTCTTTTGAAACTATTAGAGAATAATTAGATATTAATTGTGCTGCAGCACGTGTAGTTGTCATATAATCCCTCCTTGATAGGGGGAAAAGATCATATAGATAGTTGCATATATAAATAAGCTAAAAGCTTAAAATATTAGTCAAAAAATTATTTTAACAATAAATTTTTTGAATTTGTAAGATTAAGCTCGAAAATTGAAGATAAACTGCTCTTTTTTGGTAGAATTTATAAAAAATTAATAATTTACCTATATTCTTATTCTAAATTTATAAAGCAGTGATGCAACAGCCATGAAAGTAACAGTAAATCCTTTAAATAAAACAACTTCTAGTTTATCTGCAAATACTTTAGAGAACCCAAACAAAAAGTCATCATTATTGAAAAAATGTGTCGTTGGCACTACTTGCTGCACTCTAGCGTTAAGCACTCTGGCGTACTTGGTATATCAAAACTTTTACTCTA
Organism: uncultured bacterium; assembly: GCA_964548845.1. Classification (GTDB taxonomy): domain Bacteria; phylum Chlamydiota; class Chlamydiia; order Chlamydiales; family JAAZZY01; genus CAZJSX01. Next base: position 12,174 of record CAZJSX010000021.1, read on the forward strand.
CATCTCGGCTTAATCATAACGCAGATGAGAGCCCACTGCGCTCTCTTTATACAAGACATGTCACTAGTTGTGACGATAACAGCTTTAAAGCCTTTCAGATTTTTTACAACACTCTCGAATCACCCTTATATTATCTAGGGCTTCACTCTGTAAACAATCCACCAGGTGATTTAACAGCTTTTATCTTAGATCAAAATTTTGAAGGAGCTGAGTGCTCTTACTCCTCTTATTCACCAACGCAGATCACTAAAAAAATGAAAAATACATTGCTTGGAGAAGTCATGCGCCGCCAAGCTTTACTTGATAAAGATTTCAGTTCTACTATTCAATGGCTAGTAGAAAGGGGAGCAGATCCTAGTTACTCACATCCTGTAAAAAAATCTGAGCTTCAAAAAGATCATGCTTTTTCCTATACTCCATTGCTCAGCGCTTTTGAAAGTCAAAATACAACTCTTTTTAACTACCTACTTACACAAGGCGCAAACCCTGATGCCCGTCTTTACAGCTACTCTAAAGAGTACCAAAACTGGGATGCCAGAAAACCAATTATTCAAGAAATAGTAGAGAGAATTCTCGACCAAAAAAATATTTCTGATGCTCATTGCAAGTCTTATAAAACAATAATTGATTTATCCATTGCTCATCATAAGGCTGGAATACACTCCTTTGACTCCTTAAGCAATCAAGACTTAGAAGCCCTTATATATAGCGCGATTCGAGAACAAACTTCTTGCTCAAAGCATTTCCCTTTAAAAGAAGAGCACAAAAGACAA
>CAZJSX010000022.1:0-12528 GCA_964548845.1 uncultured bacterium
ATAGATCCAGTTACGAAATTTACTTTTAGAGCAGATGTAGGCTGTGGTTTCTTATATTTTTCAAATATTAGACTAAATCTAGCGCAAACAAATGCTACAGGTTCTGGTAATAACTCTTTGACAAGCTTAAGAAACAAGATGGGTTACAACCGTACTCCAGTTTTTGAAGCTATCCTAGGTATGAAAGCTAATAGAATGCTTTCTCTTGGGCTTGCTTATTTGCATCAAGGTGGAGTAAATGTTCAATCCCATACACAATATTATGGTGGTGCAAATAGTTATAAACTTTCAGCCAACTTGGCTTTGGATGCCATTTTAGCTAAAGCTTATTTCAATGTTCCAGGATCAGTTGTTTGGAAGACAATCGCTTATAACACTTATCTTGGTGGTGGTGTTGGTGCTGGCTGGCAAACTTGGTCACAAGTTCGCAATATTGTTAGTACTAATAACGATATTTCAGTTGCTCCTAGCAACTATCCTTTTAAACAAAAAATCTGCGCTAACCTTGTTTGGCAAGGTGATGTTGGTGTAAAGCTTAGAAGCGTTATTCCAAATATCAACTTTTCAGTGATGATGGGAGCGAAAGTTATTGGTTGGGGACAAGCTCGCAATGTTGGCGATATTACTCAACAAAAGGGAACTACAACTTATGGTTTAGTTAATCCTTTGAACATTAAATTCTTATTCTCTATTGCCCCATATATGGGTGTTAATTGGGCGTTCTAATTGACTGCTAAATAAGTCGAATTTAAAAACCTAGCTTTTTCAAAAGCTAGGTTTTTTTTTGCCCGAAGTTATATTTACATAACACTCTTTTGATCAATTAGATAAGTAATAATCGCTCTTTAAAAGAGGAAAAGATTAAAAAAAAACTTGCTAAATTAATTCTCAACAACCTAAAGAACAAAAATTGTGTTTAAAAAAAATGGGCCCGATGAAAAACTCGTTTAAATATAAGAGCGCTAAATATTTAGTTTCAGCATTAACCCTGCTGCAAATGAGTTTATTTGCAGATGCTCCTGCTTATGAAGTTGCCCCTACTTTGACTTATTCCACAAGTGCCTCATCACGCCATAAACAAAGATCTTCTAAAAAGAAGCATCAAAGTTTAGATAAAAGAAAAAGTGCTTATCAGTATCAAGAGATGAATGATGAACAATGGACGCCTCATTTTAGATCGATCAATTTTATAGAAGAAAGTAGAGCTCCTTTTTTTCAATTTAATGTAGGCCTTGGGTTCCTATATTTTAGTGGCATCAGTGCTAATTTAGGGGGAAGTCCTATAACTTCTTTTGCTCCTCCGCAAGGTCCAGCGCCTGACTTTTCAACCGTTCCATTTGAAGGAAAGTTAAACTACACTCATACCCCTATTTATGAAGCAATCTTAGGCTATAAACTATTTCCATGGTTTAAATTAGGGATGTCTTATCAGCATCAGGGGAATGTTTTCGTTGCAACAGAAGCACTTCAATCAGGACTTTCAACGCTTGGGAAAGCCAATTTTCAATCGACATTAAGCTTAGATGCATTAATGGCTAAAGTTTACTTTGAAACGCCCACTGCTATGTTGATTAAACATCTAGCAACTACATTATATATAGGAGCTGGTTGTGGAGCTGGTTGGCAAAGCTATAGTGACGTGCGTGTACAATATTTGGATACAGTTGGAACTTTTAGAAATAGATACTTAGCCTTAAACAATAAAGTTTCAGCTAACGTTGTTTGGATGGCCGATATCGGTTTTAGAATGCAAGATTCTATTCGCAATCAAAAATTTTCAGTAGTCTTAGGTTGTAAATTCAACGATTGGGGACAAGCGCGCAATATCGGTGGAGCCAATGATCAAGATCAATCTAAGTTGGGACTAGCAAAACCATTCAAGATTAAAATGGTATACTCTTTTTCTCCTTATTTAGGGGCTCAATGGAGTTTTCCTGCTAGTTATAATTTAAGAGCTCCTTATACCTTACAAGGTAGAGAGACCAATTCATGGATCCCTTTCTGGTTGAGAACTTCTCATTTTGTAGATAAAGGAATTTGGACACAATTTAATGTAGGACCTGGATTTTTATATTTTGCAAATGTTCGAGGGGTATTAGTTGCTGACGGTCCAACCCCAACTCCAACGGTCGGTAGGCCTAATCAGTTTCAACCTCTGGTCGGTGGTTTTGAATATAATAAAACACCTCTAATGGAGTTTCTAATCGGTGGTAAAATAAGACCTTGGTTGAAAGCAGCTATTTCTTATCAATATCAAATACCAACATTTATTCAATCCAATTGGCAAAGCGCGCAAACACCTATTTTAGGGGTCAATCAAAACAACCTCTATCGTCTATCATCCATGTTTAGCGTCAATGCTATTATGGCTAAATTTTACTTTGATTCTTTTTGGTCTATGGTTTTTAAGGGTGTTGGTTTTACTCCATATGTAGCGGCAGGGGTAGGCGCTAGCTGGCAAACATGGGCCGATGTGTCAGTGCAAGATGTTATTGTCAGTCCAGGTAATTCTCGTAATAACAACCCTAGGTTTTTAAATTGGAAATCGAACGCCAATGTTTCTTGGATGGTAGATATAGGAACGAAACTCAAGAGTGTTTATCCCAATGTGGATTTTTCGTTTTTAGCTGGATGCAAATTTAATTATTGGGGTCAAGCTCGTAACATTGGCTCACTATCACAACAAGGGCCGAGTAAAGAATATTTAATAAAGCCTTTAAATATTAAAAATGTGTATTCATTTGCCCCTTATTTAGGGGTTCAATGGAATTTCCCTGTCGATTATAGCGCAAAAGCACCATTTATGATTCATGGTCGTTGTCCCAATACTTGGTCACCTTTTGGAGCAAAAGCATCAGATATTCAAAACCCAAATAGTTTGTGGACACAATATAATGTCGGTCTTGGATTGCTCTATTTTTATAACCCCAAAGGAATTTTGACAGGTATTCCATCTCAAAACTTTAATTATGAAGCAGGCAATCCAGATTTTCAGGGTAAACTTTCATATAATAGAACACCGCTTTCTGAATATTTGATTGGTTATCGATTTATGAATTGGTTGAAATTAGCCTTTTCTTATCAACATCAGGCTAATGTTAGTATTCAGTCAGCTCCTCAACAGGCGACAATTGCAACTCCAAGTCCAGCGACGCAACTTATTTTTAGATCGGACTTAATGCTTGATGGAGTGATGTTAAAAGGATATTGTGAGCTTCCTTGGGTTTTAGTTTTTAAAAATGTAGCTACTTCTCCTTATCTTGCAATAGGAGTAGGTATGGGATGGCAAACTTGGGATGCTTCTTATGTTCAACATTTACAGCTAGCTACTGGCTCGTTAAACTATATTAGTCGTCAACCGTTGCATGGTAAAGTATCTGCCAATTGTATCTGCATGGCCGATTTGGGAATGAGAATGAGAAGTGCTTATCCTAATGCTAAATTTTCGATCTTACTAGGTTGTAAATTTAATGACTGGGGGCAAGCTCGCAACATTGGAAAATTATCTCAACAAGGTTCTTTAAAAGAGGCCATTAGCCAACCTTTTAGAATTGAAGCCATCTATCAATTCGCCCCTTATATCGGCGTTCAATGGGATTTCTGAACAGAAGTCGCTCTTTGTCCTTAAACGTCAAGAAGATATTTTAAAACAGCGAATCAAGTCTAGTTCACTTTAATTCAATAGTGTTATTAATAAGTGAAATAAAAGCATATTTTATGCTACTATCTTTGATGATTTAGTAATCAAAGAGAAAAGAACCACAGAAATTTGCAGACAGCTTGCTTTTATTGCTAAAATCGAGCGTGCAACAAGTGAAATGCATAAGCATTTTCCTACATTTATCGAGCAATGTCAAAGAGTATCAGATCCAAATTATAAGGGTACTGCCATCGGCACTGAAAATTATTTACCCTTTGTAAGAACAAAACTTCTCTTGAAAGATTATGTAACTAGAATTTTAACTCCAGATATCAAATCGACATAAGAATATTATGAAGCACTTGCAAATCAGGTTATAAAAACTCGTAGATTATCTGTTGACTTTTTTGATTTATAACGTGAAATTATTTAATTTATTACAATTTTTTTAAAAATAACGTGTACTTTACAATTTTTAATCCATCATTATTAAACGAGATCCATTATGAACAATACTACTCTTGCTGTTAACCAAAGCACATTTTCTCATAAATCCATGACACCAGATACGACTTGGAGCTATGAATCAAATCATAGCATAAGCCAGCAGTATGCTTTTTCTGGTAAATATCAATACAGATTGATAGAAGATACTGTTGAATATTTGCTAACCAAACTTCCAGTTGACCTTAATTTTACTCAAGCACAAATGATGGCAGTAAACAAGGTTAAAAAATTTCTTGAAGTACAAGATATCGCGATTACAAATCATTTGTTTCCTAGTTCAGATTCTCTAAGAGACACAATGGGGACGTTTGTGCTTCGGTTATTAAAAAATATTTATGATAATAAAATTGCTCCTGAGATTGAAAAAGTTAAATCGGTGTTTAAAAAAATGTTGGATCCTATTAGGGGGTATATTTCTTTTGATAAAAAAAATAATAAAATTTTTATCAAAATTCCAGATTCAAAATATGCCGAAGTTTTTAAAAAAGATTGTCAATCTTGGGGGGAAAATATTCAACCAGCAGATCATCAGCTTTTGCAAAATTTCTTTCAGAATGTTGACATTTGGTATACGACTTGCTTAGTGCACAATTTCTCAGATAACCTGAGCAAGGGATGGGATAAATCAACAACTGCTATAATTCAAAAGTTGCAGAGTATGCAAAGCAGCATGAATGTAAAAATTTCTAGTTTTACTACATATTGTGATTCTAAACTTAATTCTAAAAAACCCTTGGAAGATAATAAAGCTACTTATTTTACCTATGGATCAACAAGACACTATGTAGAAAGATATGTTGAAGATTCTTTATTAATACATTTGAAGTCGCAAATGGGAGAATTTGAAAGATTGATGGATCTTGTAAAAAAGAAAAAAAATTTACAAGACAATTATTTCGTTTTATAAAAATTATAAGTAGGTCTTTATTAGTGGAGTTGGATTACTTTTCAATCATGAAGGTTACAGGACCATCGTTGATAAGTTCGATCTGCATCATTGCTGCAAAGATTCCTGTTTTGACTTTAGGATAAAGCTTAGTCATTTCGTGAACAAAAGCTTGATATAAAATATGAGCGTTATTTCCTTTGGCTGCCTCGGTGAATTCCGGGCGACGTCCCGATGTGCAGTTGCCATACAGAGTAAATTGACTAATGATTAAAATCTCACCTTGAATCTCTTCAATGGATAAATTCATTTTGCCTTGAGTGTCGTCAAAAAGTCTCAGTGCAGTGCATTTATTTGCCAGCCATTTAGCCTGTTCAACAGTATCTTGATTGTGTATGCCGACAAAAATTAAAAGTCCTTTTTTAATGTGAGCATGGACTTGGTCATCAATGGTAACAGAAGCTTTTTTTACTCTTTGAATTAAAATCCGCATAAAAAAATTTCATCCATTTCTTTAGGAAGAGGAGCTTGAATTTCTAGTCGATCTTGAGTAATGGGGTGATTAAGAGTGAGCTTCACAGCATGAAGATAATGTCTTTTAGCCCCATATTGTTCATTAATAGAGGTACTGCCGTAAACTTTATCACCTAAAATAGGATTGCCTAAATGTTTTAAATGAACTCGTAGTTGGTGAGTTCTCCCTGTTTTAGGACGCAACTGAACTTTACTAAAGGTTCCATTAAAAGCCAAAAGCTCAATATCTGTAATGGCTTCTTTACCAGTTTCATGGCAAATAGCCATTTTTTTACGATTCATCTTACAACGGGCAATAGGTAGAGAAACATGTTTAGAACTCACTTTGCCGAGTGCAATAGCAATATACTCTTTTTCAATTTTTCTCTGTGCAAATAGCTCGACTAGTTTTTGATGGGCAATTTCAGTTTTAGCGGCAATCAAAACACCAGAGGTCTCTTTATCTAGCCTGTGGACAATGCCAGGGCGATATTCAGAGCTGGCGTAGACGCTGCAGTGATTGAGTAGAGCATTGACAAAAGTACTAGACCAATTGCCAGGAGCTGGATGAACAACCATATTGGCAGGCTTATTAATAGCGATGATGTGTGCATCTTCATAAAGAATTTCAAGAGGGATGTCTTGGGGAGTGAGATCGGGACCGGGTCTTTTTCTAAAGAGAACAGAGATCTCATCGCCTCTGACAGGGACCACCCTTTTTTTAAGTGGCTTGCCATTAACAAGTACCATTTGATTTTCAATTAATTCTTGAAAGTAGGCTCTAGAGTAGTTTTCAAACCGTTTGGTTAAAAGACAATCTATCCGCTCTTGGTTTGCAGATTCAATTTTAAAAATTTCTTTATGAATCTTCATTTAATCAACTAATTAATAATAAAACTAAATTATTTTAAATTAAAATGGCTATTAACACAATTACTATTCCCAGGATTCAGGATCTGGATCTTTGACTTTCATATGGGTAATTGCATTTTCCATCATCGCATTGGTCTCCATTTGCCGCACCTTTTGGTAAGATTGGGTTGGCTTTGCTGGGATAACCGGAGTCTGTCCTGCTGTCGCTTTTTGAGGTCCCGACTTTTGATTTTGCGAGGCTTTTGAATTGTTAGTGGAGCTATTCAAATTATTTTTTACAGCAGCAGTAGGGGGGCCAAAGTTGGATGAGGGAGAGGCGTTATTGCCAATTTGTGGTGGTCCAAAGTTTTCAGGAGCTGGCTCTAAGGATCCTCCTGCTGATGGGGGGGCTCCAAAGTTCGGGCTATTAGGGCTCGACATAAGCTGATAAGGGGTAGGGGCAGTTGAAGAGTTTACCACTGTCGAAGGATCGGCATTGAGATAGCTTTGAAAAGAGTCTGAAGAGTCATCGCTGCTTGGGTTGGAGTTATTGGGATTAACAGCATCATTATTACTGGGCTGGACAGAGTTGACCATAACGAGAACCTATATACTTGATGTCTATAGTGCTCTTCTTAGCTCAATTGCTTAAATTTTTGCAATCTATTCTAAAAATGTCAGCTGGTCTTTTTTACTAAGCTCTACTTTGCCAACAACCACTTTTTTAACCCCTTTGCTAAATAACTTTTTGCCTTTAGCAGTGACGGCTTTGACTAAAATTTCTTTAAAATTAAAATCTTGCTGCTTTTGCTTTAACTTTGCTTTGGGCTCAAAGATGATAGTGAGGATGTTGTGTGGCTGATCGCTTAAAAATTCAACACTCATCCCTTCTTCAATATAGTGATAAGATTTATTGAGAATAAATTTAGAGACGACAAATTTTTTAGCAAAAATAAATTTAGTCTTAGGATCTTTGTAAATACAAGACATTACTTTTTCTTTATCGAGTGGCTCGGCAAATAACAATTTATTTCCTTTTAAAACATACTCTTTTTCATCTGGTGTGATCACTTGGTATGTTCCATCGTTAAAATAAAGGATGAATTTATCTAGATTACTACACGTAAATTGAGAAGTGCTGGTCACTTTTGTTCCAACATAACCCCCTTCATAATCCACACAAACTTTAATTTGCTTTTCAGAAGCTTTCTTGCGATCGACTTCTTCTAGAGTTTGAATTCTGGTTTTTCTTGGAAATAAGGGTCCATATTTTTTTAATAGCGAGCGTATATACTCTATCGTAAAACGGGTGATATTCTTGAGCTGCTTTTCAATAACTAAAAGCTCTTCTTTCAGTTTTTTAATTTCATCTTGTTGTCTGTCAATATCAAATTTAGAGATTCTGCGAATTTGTATATTTAGTAGTTTCTCTCGGTCATCATAATCAGGGGTTTTGGTCAACTTGCGATGATAAGGTTTTAATTGTTCTGCAATCGACTCATGTATTTGCTCATATACTTTGATCGATTCAATTTTTTTGTACATTCTGTTTTCAATAAAAATTTGCTCAAGAGTCTTTTCAAAAATCTTATTGGTAATCTTTGCAAAAGCAATTTCAAGTTCTTGCTTCAAAAACATTTTCAACTTTTCTGTGTGAAGCTCTAATAGCTCATTAACAGTGGTTTCCCAAGGAAGATTATCTTTAATGACTAAAACCTGTGAGTTAATGCTCACTTCACACTGTGTGAACGCATAAAGAGCATCTAAAATATCAACAGCGTATTGACCTCTGGCTAATTTAATTTCGATTTCCACTTTATCGGCAGTGTAATCGTTGATCGCTTCGATTTTAATTTTTCCTTTCTTTGCCGCATCGTCAATGGAGCTGATCATCGACTCTGTCGATGTTCCTGGGCAAATTTCTCGAATCACAATGGTTTTAGCATCGACAAGCTCTAAGTGAGCTCTAACTTTAATTTTTCCTCTCCCTTTGTCATACTCAGAGACGTCCATGAGGCCGCCAGTTTGGAAATCAGGAAAAATTTTAAAGTTTTTTTTCTCTAAAATAGCAATTTGTGCTTCTAATAATTCGACAAAATTGTGAGGTAAAATTTTAGTCGACATTCCCACTGCAATTCCTTCAGCTCCTTGCATGAGTACTAATGGAATTTTAGCCGGTAAGCAAACAGGTTCTAAATTTCTTCCATCATAAGAGGGGATATATTCGGTAATATCCTTATTAAATAAAGTCTCTTTAGCAAGTTGTGAAAGGCGCGTTTCAATATATCGGGATGCAGCAGCAGGATCACCTGTATAGATATTTCCAAAGTTACCCTGCATGTCTAAGAGGTAACCTTTATTGGCAATGTTGATCAAAGCTTCAGTAATAGGAGCATCACCATGTGGATGCAATGCCATTGTTTGTCCTGCAACATTGGCAACTTTATGCAACTTCCCATCATCGATATTCATTAAAGTGTGAAGGATACGGCGTTGCACCGGTTTTAGGCCATCGACAGCATTGGGAATAGCACGATCTAAAATAACATATGAAGCATAAAGCAGATAGTTAGTTTTCATTAAATGTTTTAAGTCTTCCATAAACTATAACATCTCCAATTCTGTCACTAAATTATCCATAATAAATTGCTTGCGCTCCGGAGTGTTTTTCCCCATATAGAATTCCAGTGAGGCTTTAATGTCTTTGAAGTTTGAAATAACAACTTGTTGCAATCTCATATTCTTACCAATAAATTGACCAAATTCTTTTGGAGAGATTTCGCCAAGTCCTTTAAATCTGGTGATTTCAACACTTTTTTGATTAATTGTTTTTAAAACATTGTCTTTTTCTTCTTCACTAAAGCAGTAATACGTTTGCTCTTTAGTTCTCAGTTTAAAGATGGGGGTCTCAAGAATAAAAAGATGACCATTTAAGGCAATCCCTTCAAAATAAGTTAAGAAGTAGGTGATGAGTAGATTGCGAATATGCATCCCATCGATATCGGCATCTGTTGCAATGATAATTTTATTATAGCGTAGATTATCAATATCTTCTTCGAGATCTAAAGCATTCATTAAATTAAACATTTCATCGTTTTTATAGAGTTGATCTCTTTTCAATCCGTGAACGTTTAAGGGTTTTCCTCTTAATGAAAAGACAGCTTGTACTAGAGGATCTCTGGTTGCTACAATCGAGGCAGAGGCAGAATCTCCCTCGGTAATAAAAATCATGGTCTCGGTTCTTTTTTCATGAGTATCGGTGTAGTGATACTTACTGTCTCTCAACTTTGGAATTTTAAAAGAAATTTTCTTCTGGCGCTCTTTAGCTTCTTTTTTGACTTCAGCAAGTTCAACGCGCAGTTTTTCGTTAAAGCTAATGCGGTCGATAATTTTTTTAGCGCTCTCTTGATTTTTGTAAAGTAAATCGACAAAAGCATCTTTGACTTCTTGAACTAAAGGACCCCGAATTTCTGTATTGGCGAGTTTGTTTTTAGTTTGTGATTCAAAAATAGGTTCTTCTAATCGAACAAGAACTGCAGCTAAAATACCATCTCTTAAATCAACCCCTTGGAAATTTCGTTTAGCATACTGGTTGATTCCTTTCAAAATTCCTTCTCTAAAAGCAGACAAGTGCGTTCCACCATCAGAAGTATATTGCCCATTGACAAATGAAAAATAGCTCTCGCCATAACTTTGTGTGTGAAGCAAGGCAAACTCTAATTTTTTAGATCTAAAATGAAGGGGAGGATAAAGTTGTTCATCTTGTACTTCACTATTGAGTAGATCGAGCAGCCCATGCTCTGATTGAATTTTTAATCCGTTATAATCAATTAATAGGTTTTGGTTGAGATAAGCATAATTCCATAATCTCTTAATAATAAACTCGTCATTGAATTTAAATTTTTTAAAGATCTCAGGATCGGGGATAAATTCAATATAAGTGCCGTTAACTTCTTTAGTTTTGCCTTTTTTTTGAGAAATAAGTTGCCCTTGTGAAAAAACAGCTTCCATGCACTCTTGCTCGCGATAGCTGCGAACGATAAACTCTTTAGATAGAGCATTGACAGCTTTAGTTCCAACTCCGTTGAGCCCGACGGAAAACTGAAAGACATCGCTATTGTATTTGGCCCCTGTATTGATTTTGCTCACGCAATCAATTACTTTGCCAAGTGGAATTCCCCGCCCATAGTCTCTAACGCAAATTTTCTGTGTGGCAGGCTCTAGCTTAATTTCAATCGTAGAGCCATGCCCCATGATCAACTCATCAACGCTATTGTCGACAACCTCTTTAATGAGGATGTAAATGCCATCGTCATAATGTGAGCCATCGCCTAATCTTCCGATGTACATTCCCGTCCTTTTACGGATGTGGGAAAGAGCGTCTAGAGTTTGAATTGCAGATTCGTCGTATTTTTTGGCCATAGAATAATAAAAGTATCAGTTTCAAAAAAATTGTATTCTCAAGTAAAAGAGTGTTTTTATCAAGTAGGATGCAATAATGTTAGACGATGGCCATTTTTTTACCAATAAAACTATTTTAATTACAGGGGGTTCTGGCAGCTTTGGTCAATCGTTTATTAAAAAAATACTCCAAAAGTCAAAACCTAAAAAAGTGATTATTTTTAGCCGTGATGAGTGGAAGCACAGTCAAATGCGCGATCAAGATCCCATTTTCAACCATCCCTGCCTGCGTTATTTTATCGGAGATATCAGAGATAAAGAAAGACTCCATATGGCTTTTCGCGATGTCGATTTTCTCATTCACGCAGCAGCATTAAAGCAAGTTCCTGTTGCTGAATATAACCCATCCGAGTTCATCAAAACCAATATCATTGGAACGATGAATGTTTTAGAGGTGGCTATTGCCCAGAAAATTAAAAAGGTCATTGCGCTATCTACTGATAAAGCAGTGGCCCCCATCAACTTATATGGAGCCACTAAATTATGCGCCGATAAATTAATTTTATCGGGTAAATCCTACGTAGGAGATCGACTTTTTCCAACCTTTGCTGTCGTGCGCTATGGCAATGTCATGGGATCTAAAGGATCATTAATTCCAAAATGGCAAAAGATGATCGAAGATAAAGTGGACTCTCTTCCCATCACCGATATGAGAATGACACGGTTTTGGATTACCTTAGAGCAAGCTTCTGAATTTGTCATGCAATGTTTTACAAAAATGGAAGGAGGAGAAATTTTTGTCCCTAAGCTTCCTAGCATGAAAATTGCAGACCTTGCCAAAGCGATGGCTCCTCTTATTCATTTAAAAACATGTGGCATACGTCCTGGAGAAAAACTGCATGAGCATTTAATCACTTCTGATGAAGCTCGTTATACAGTGGAGCATGATAATCACTTTGTGATCTATCCTCATGGTTTTTTAAATCAGACTGTTAAAAAAGTTGCGGATGATTTTGAGTATGCTTCTTCAAATAATAAACAGTGGCTGACCTTTAAAGAGTTGCAAGACCATCTTTTAACTCCATTATAATCAATATAAAAAGGCTTTTGTTCTTTAGTATATTTTCACCATAAGTGACAAAAGTGAATTTAAGCTTATGCTTTTGAAAATCACGTAAAATAGAGCTTCAGCAAATTATAGAAATTTTGCTATAGGTTGATTTATTCAACTTTTAATGGTCCTAATGAATCTGGAGTTACTATTTTTCAGCTTGCAAAAAGTATGCAAAGTCATCAAAAGAGCGATAGTGATTTTATGGTTTTTATTTTACAGCAATCATTTACTCGCAATAGATTATACCTGGGCAGATGGTACTGTTAGTGGACCATGGTCTAATCCTGCACTTTGGTCTCCAGGAGGAGGGCCTCCAGGAGCTGCAGATAATGCCAGCATAGCCTTTACTTCTAATGCTGGTTGTAATTTGACAATTGGCACAGACGCTGTGACTAATTTTACTTTTACAGGAGCTGTTTCTTCGGGTAGTACTTTTCTTCAAACTACAGCTGGATCATTAGCAGTAAGCAACGGGGGTACAATTACTAGCACCTTTGGCACATCGGTAGGTGGAAGTAGTACATATCTAAATGATTTTCCTATAACCAGCACAAACCTTCTCAACTTTACAGGTGATTCTAACATAATTCTGAATGGTAATATCACGGGTGCATC
>CAZJSX010000023.1:0-12413 GCA_964548845.1 uncultured bacterium
TTAAACTACTTGTTTTTAGTTGCCTTGAGGGATGCTGTTTAAGGTATTGTTTTGTCCATGTGTTTGCAGAATCGGGAGACATGATTAAAACCAGATGAATCAAGTTTCCCATGTAGTTCGATTGTTTTTATACCATCTCTTACTTCTATCTTAGAAAATAAGCCGTTGACTAAGTCCATGCACGTGACAGGTTCTGAGGAATTGTTATTTTTCAAAGCTAGAGTAACTAGGTTTTTATCTTTCAAATCATAGATGTCGTTTAATGTCGATAGAGTTTTTTTAGCAAGTTCAGAAACAACTTGGGTTTCAGAATTAGCATTGTTTTGTTTCATCCTTAGATGATCCATTTGTGCTTCTGAGTATAATGAATAAGCCATATAACAAAAAGCTACAGTAGCTGTGGCTCTGATTGTCCCTTCTAGCAAGTTAGAAAACCCTAATTTATAATTTTGGTTATAAATTAGCGTGATTCCGTTTGCGATATTCTTAGCGCCGATTGTACTTGCCACTGCGTTGAATGGATAATGAAGGTTGCTAGCAACATATTTTAATCCATCAACTATGGGTGTCTGAGATGCTGTATTATTAGAATTAGTAATCATAATTTTTCCTTAAAGGTTTGTTTTTTATATCACTTATTGTAATAAAGAAATATTAATAAAAAATAAAGAAGTGTTCGATTTAAAAAATCGAAAGTTATTCAAATTTATTTTACTATTATTCTCATAAATCAGCCCTGAATTTGCTTCATTCATCTACCTAATCGATCAATAAAACAGTTGATTGGTTTAAAATAATTATTATTATATTCACTCAATCATTAGGCTTTTTTCTGAATCAGCAGTAAAAATGGAGAGGTTTTAGAGCGATTGATCCAATGGTGCTGACTGCAATTGTAATTTCGAGATAAAGCTTTTGCCCATTCTAAAACAGCTGAGCTCTCTTTTTGTCCCTCTAAGTGCCCAGGATAGCAAGTGATGCTTAAAACACCTTGTATATGGAGTAGTTCTAGGGCTTGATCTAGGCTCTCTAGTGTGGTCTTTGTCAAAGTAGTGATGTTTTTGTCACCACCTGGCAAATAGCCTAAATTAAAGACGATTAATTGGGCCCCTGGCTTGCAATGCTCTTTCATTTGCCAGTGAGAGGCAAGTTTGAGTTCGATGCGGCTCAAAAGAGAAGGGAGGCACTTATCATTTAGAAGCTTTTGTGTCTGCTCTAGGGCCTCTTTTTGGATATCAAAGGCCACAAGCTTACCTTTACTATCAGATAAAATGTGTTGGGCTAGAAATAGGGTATCGTGGCCATTGCCTGCTGTGGCATCAATAGCATAGTCTCCAACTTTCAAGAAAGTAGACCAAAGCTTATGGGAGAAATGAGTAGGCGAGTCTAAAAGCATCGATAATGGGGCCAATATTATATAAAGGGAATCATTTTAGACGGTAGAGTTGATAATAGGAAATTAATAAAAATTAGTTTAATATTTTATATTCGTTTTTTTTGTTGGTCTTCTTTATAATCCTTTAACATTTTTTTATTATAATTGACCGTAGGGCAGTTTTAATAAAAGTCAGAGGGTAAAAATGTCATTAGTTACTGATTTAAAGCATTCACCGGTATCAACAGCATGGGGACGTATCATCTCAAAGCAGGCTAATGACGCTGATTTTAGAGATATCGGAGTAGATCCAACGGAAGGCTCTTTATGTAGACGTTTTTATAGTGTTTTTGCAAAATCCGTTGCAAATCAGACTTTGACTTCTGAGTATGACCCAGAATCACAACATATCCTTTTTGTTAATGATAGCGGGGATTGGAAGACTCGGTTTAAGCCAGGGGCAATGCGAGCTTCTTATGAGACCTTTTTTTATGAATTTTTCCGAGAAGCTGGCCATGAATATGGAGCTTGCCCTGTAGCTACTGCGATTATGGATTTGTCAAGTTTGCCTCCTGTTGAGGCTCAAGAGTTGAATCCAGATGCTTTTGGTGAGGAAGATGAAGAGGCAGAACTGACAGATTTTGGGGTCATGTTTGAAGATCTTTTTAATCATTTAACTGCGTCACATCTGCCCAAACAAGCTAAAAAAATACTTCCAAATACTCTTCTTCAACCTACTGGTTTGGTTTATGGAGTCATTGCTCCACGTATGCAGCCGCAAAAGGTAGACTTAGTGTCACGCACTAAGACAATGCTTTTAGCCGCATTATTAGGCATGCGCGACTTTAAAAAAGATGCCCTAGTTGGCTCTAGAATTATTGATAGCGAAGAGATCATGCCAGAGCCTAGCTGCAATGACTATGCTGGAGGTCTGCCAATGCAGCGCAGCACAAATAGTATTTCTTCTTCTGGTTATGACACAGATGTACGTCAACTAAAGAGAAAAGCATTTAGGTCATCAGTACGTCATGGATCTGATAGTGATGATGATATCAATTTTACAGGTAGTGAGGACGAAGGTCCGGCTACACTATGCCCTAACTCCAGATTAAGTTCAGCTTCGAATAGTGATTCTGAAAGCGATGAAGAATCTTCAGGGTTCAAGCCTGGCAAAACTGCAGCAGATCGAAAAGCAGTAAAATCGAATGCTCAAACAGTGTTAAATACAGAAATTCATTTTCCAATTTTAGGAGAAGATCTTGAAGTTGCCAATCAAGTGTTTACGCGCGAGCAGCTTCAAGAACTAAAAGAATTTATCGAACAATTAGATGAAGAAGCACTTATTAAACTTGTTGAAGAGCGGAAAATTACTCATCGCGACACACGACTAGAAACTTTAGAGCTAGATTTTGATGAAGAGGAAAAGGTAGTTGCTTTAAAAGATGGAAGCACAGTTTTAATTCAAGAAAGTGGGAGAGAAGAAGAATTCTTTCCTGGAAAATCAAAATCAGAAACTCGACTGTTTACTCGCGGTCAAATTGAAGGATTTAAACAAAGATTATCCAACTTGAAAAAAGCTTTTAACAGTCTTGGCTCTGGTGATCAAACTAATCTAATCCAAGTTATTTCACAAGTTGTTCCAAGCTTTGGGAATGCCATTCAAGCTTTAGAGATTTGCAGATTAATAAAGCTGCAAGGGCAAAAGTCAGGGCTAAGCGGTGCCATGGAAAGAGAACTTCAACTTGATGCTAGCAAGGAATCCTTTTTGAAAGCTATGTTTGGAGCTCTTGGGCGAAGAGAAATAACTGTTGAAACTGGCAATTGGTCACAAGATCAACGAGAGAAGTTTACGAGTAGTCTAAAAGTTTAATTTTTAAAATTATGCTTTCAATGATTTAAAGATTGAACTTAAGCAAGGCATTTCCTATACTTTACCCTAAAAATTCTATTTTTGAATATTAATGGGGTATTAGCTCAGTTGGTTAGAGCGCCACGTTGACATCGTGGAGGTCAGCTGTTCAAGTCAGCTATATCCCATCATCACCTATGAAAAATCCACAAAACCAGACTTCAATTTTGACAACTAGCTTATCCAAGCTATTGGTTCATGCTGTACTAGATTTTTTCCCAGAAGCTCAAATTGTTGAAGATTGGACGATGGGCCCTCAATTTTGCCTTCAGTTTTATTTAAATAAAAAATTACCAGATCATCAGCTATCTCAGATCGAAATTCGGATGACTGAAGTTCAAAGTAAAGGTTTTTCAATTAAAGAAATGGAGATGATCCCTTTAAATGCAGCAAAGCTGTTTGAGCATCACAAGCAGAAGGAATTGGCAAAAAGGGCAGTGCAAAGCGATTTATTGACTCTTCACGTAGCTTCGTTTGACACCTACTATGATCTTTTAAAAATTTCTATAGAATCTCAGGGCCACTTGCAAAGTCATTTCAAGCTAACCCATATTGAGCAAATAGAACTTCCTAAAAAAATAAAGATTACTATTTTTGGAATTGGGGCTGAAAATGCAGGGGAATTAAAAAAACTTCTTAAAGCTGAAAAAGAAGTTTTAAAAGAGTCTCATCTTGATTTAGCAAAGCAGCAAAAATTATTTATCAATACTCACGATAATATCCTTTTTTTACCTAAAGGACAAAAACTTTTAGAGGGGTTGCAAAAGCTCATTGAAAAAGAATTTCAAAAAAATTCTTTTCAAAAAGTTGAAGATCTTAATGGGCAATTAAATATATCTTATCTTGTTGATAATGAGAATGTTTTTGGTAAATATGAAAAATATTTTTTATACCGGAAACAGGTTCAAATCAATCAAAATCCTTTTTTAAATGGCCTATTTAAGTTGGAAAAAGCGACCTATGATTACTGGATTAGCACCACATCTAATGACCAAATGCAAGCAGATTGTATTTCTTACTTGAATTTCTACGGTGAAATCATTAAAATTTTAGGCTTTTCTTATCGAGTGAAGTGCAGGGGAGTAAATGCTCCTGTATTAAAAGAAAAATTAGAGTTGTTTTCTCAAGAGAAAGCAGTAGAGTTTGAATTTCTTTCTGGAAAGAATTTAGAGCTTAGCTTCGAAGTTTGGGATCGCTATTTAAGAGAACAGTTTAGTCCAAGCTTTAGATTAAAAAAGAAAGAGAGTACTGATAAAAAAAGTGTTTTCTATTTTGAAGGGACTTTTTGTTCATCAATTGAAAAACTTTTAGCAGCTCTACTCGAAGAGAAAAAAGAGAACTTGATTTAGGTAGTTGTATTGATAAATGTAAAAGTTTATTAAAGCGATGTTTTAAAAAATTCTCGTTTAGATTACACTTATTCGATACAAATAAAATTTTGATCAATAAGCAAAAAGCGATAGATTGAAATGATAAATCACGTTATAGACGTGGTGAAGAATCAGAAGCAAAAGTGCAATAGAAGAGAGTTAGATTGAAGTTTAATCATCAAATACGAGCAAGAAAAGTCAGACTTATTGGAGTCGATGGCAAACAAGTAGGTGTTGTTGCTACTGAAGAAGCTTTAAGATTAGCGCAGGAAGCTGGAGTAGATTTAGTAGAAGTAGTTCCTGACTCAGAGCCCCCAGTATGTAAGCTAGTCGATTATGGTAAGTTTAGATACGATCAAACTAAGAAGAAGAAAGAAGGAAAGAAAGCCCAAGTAGTTGTTAAAGTTAAAGAATTGAAATTTAAGCCGAATATTGACGAGCACGATCTGAACTTTAAAATGAAACAAGCTAGAGTTTTCCTAGAGAAAGGAAATAAAGTAAGAGTCACATGTACCTTTAGAGGTCGTGAGATGTTACACAAAGAGATAGGTGAAAAAGTTTTTGAAACTTTTTTAAAAGGACTAGAAGATATAGGTGAGTCAGAAAGTTCACCAAAACTACTTGGCCGAAATTTAGCCGTTGTGCTGGGACCAAAGCCCGGTGGCAAAAAAATTTAAATTGAAGAGTAAGGAGAATGTCGCGTGCCTAAAATGAAGACAAATAAATCTGTAGCTTCTAGATTTTCTGTAACAGGAACTGGGAAGCTAAAGCGATCGCGTCCAGGAAAAAGACACATTTTAACTAAAAAAACATCGAAGAGAAAAAGACAACTTAGAAGACCAGGTCTAGTAGACGTATCTCAACTAAGCATGTTTAAAAGATTGATGGGAGTATAATCATGGTAAGAATCACCAATTCGGTTGCTTCGCGCAGACGAAAAAACAGGATGTTAAAAAAAGCTAAGGGTTTTAGAGGGGATAGAAAAAATCACCGCAGACTAACCCAAGAAGCTGTAATGCGCGCTATGGCATTTAATTATCGCCACCGCAAGCAAAACAAAAGAAATTTCCGTTCACTTTGGATTGTTCGCACAGCGATTGCTTCAAAAATTAACGGAATTTCATACAGCAGATTAATTGACGGTCTTAAGAAAGCAGGCTGCGATATTAATCGCAAAATGTTAGCTGACCTTGCTGTGCATGACGCTCCAGCATTTGCAGAAATTGCAACTAAGGCAAAAGCAGCTCTAGCAGCATAAAGACAAAGTCAAAGAGAGATGTGTGGCTATTTATGGACGATGCCCTCAATAAACTACGGGTTGAATTTGATAGCGAAGTTAAAGCTGTCACATCTCTTACAGATGTCGAAAATCTAAAAATTAAGTTTTTAGGTAAGAAAAGTCCTCTCCAAGATTTGATGCGCTCTTTAAAAGATGTCTCTCAAGATGAGCGCCCCAAAGTTGGTCAACAGATCAATACGCTTAAAGAATATATGACTCAAAAATGCCAAGCCATTTTTGAGCACCATCAAAATCAAGCCGAAAAAGATGTTTTGCAGAATCAGCGAGTAGATGTCACTCTACCGGGAAGACGCAATTATGTCGGCAGATCTCATCCTATTCGTCAAATCTTAAATCACTGTTTAGCTATCTTTAAAGAAATGGGCTTTTCTGTTCAGGTGGGTCCCAATGTCGATTCAGAGTATTACAACTTTGGGTCTTTAAACTTTGAAGATGATCATCCAGCAAGAGACATGCAAGATACTTTTTATCTTTCTAAAGAGATGCTGCTTCGCACTCACACTTCAAATATTCAAGCTCGCCTTATGGAGCAAGAAAAACCGCCAATTCGAGCAGTATGCCCTGGGAAAGTGTTTAGAAATGAAGATATCTCTGCAAGATCGCATGTTTTTTTCCATCAGATAGATGGCTTTTATATTGATGAAAATGTCTCCTTCTCTGATTTAATCTCGACACTCAAAACATTTTTCAGCAAGTTATTCATGAGAGAGATCAAAATGAGATTTCGCTCCAGTTACTTCCCATTTGTAGAGCCAGGCTTAGAAGCTGATATTGAATGTTTACTCTGCAGCGCCAAAGGATGCCCAATTTGCAAGCACAGTGGCTGGCTAGAAGTTGTGGGTGCTGGGATGATTCATCCGAACGTTTTAAAAGCTGGAAAAATTGATCCAGAGAAGTACAGTGGGTTTGCTTGGGGCTTTGGAATCGAGCGGCTCAAGATTTTAATCGATAATATTCCTGATATTCGTCTTTTTACACAAAATGATATCCGATTTTTGAGTCAATTTTAGTTTTATTATTGACTCTTGATTTTGATATGCGGTAGAATTTCGACCTTTCTTTTACGGAAGAGTGGCAGAGTGGCCGAATGCGGCTGTCTTGAAAACAGTTAATGGGAAACCATTCGTGGGTTCGAATCCTACCTCTTCCGTTCCTTTTTTAAATCACATATAATCAATTATTTGTATAATTTTACTTGCCTTTTCTCCTCGGGTAACTTTTCTAAAGCTATTACTGTATATTTTTAGTGAAAATTGTAATTTAGAAAGGTCCGAATCCTCCCTCGTCCGTGTTATTTTTAAGTAATTCATATGCAACATTAGAAAGTGGAGTGCAAGTTGCTAAAGTTATTCAAGCTAATCAGAAAATAGTAACAGCTGGTAATGAACTGGGCATGAGTGCTCGTGAGATGTTTAAATTAAAGCAATCCGGAAAACTAAAAAATGATCTACATTCAGTTTATGAAAATATGTTCAAGACACCGGCTATGCGAGAGTCTTTTGAAAAATTTGTTAAAGCAGAAGAAATATTAAAGCCTTATGTAAATAAAATTATGCCAGAAGGTCAAATTAAAGAGCTTATTCATCAAGCTGGAGTTGAAACTTTTCCAAGACCTGTAGGGGTTCCTGATAATTTTGTAGCTAGGTTGACTGATAAAGGGGCAGGAATAGAGTATATTCATCCTACAAATGTACATATAACAGTCAGAGTTATGCCAGGTAAACCGCATAGCTCTTTCGAGTATCAACACAATCCTTATGTGATTCAAAAAATAGAGGGAAAAATTATTGATGAATTGGGTAGGATTGTTGATAAAAAAGCCTCAGAAGCCCATATTCCTCTAAGTAAATTTGTATTTAAAGGGTTATAATTTTTATGTTAACTAGTTCAGCTAAAAAGCAAATTTTAAATAGCATCTTAGATTTGGTTCTGGATTTTTCTAATAAACAATATCAAAAAAATGCTTGGATCAAAGGTGAAATGCCAGGCTATGCTTTTGATGATAGTGTATGTGATTTCTTTGGAAGTTGTAATCCTGTACTTGAGAACCACAAAGATTTTGGTATTTCTAATGAACAATTCAGTTTGTTAAAAAAATTTAGAGATGAGTTTAAAGCTTTTACAGATGACAATTCATGGCCGCCTTTCTTTATCGATACACCTGAGTGGGCAAAAATTATAGAAAACTCAAAAGAGGTGTTGGCAATTTTTAATTATAAGAAAAATGACAGTAATTAGAATCAAGTAAGGTATTTTCAACAATTTCAACTTTATTAGTTATGGAATTTTAAAGCTGATTGGAATTCTTGACAAAGTACGAATTGGTCCCTCCCTCGTCCGTGTAATTTTAATATATTGATAATTAAATATTTAAGTTTTGATTTAATTTCTTGAGGCGTATTCAACTTGGATTGAAACTATTCTCAACAACATATGGCAATTTAATGTCTGTGCAGAATTACTTTTTTTTGACCATATTGTGGATATCCACGATATGGTCATTAGAAATTTATTTCTTAATCTTGTTGATTTAATGTAATCAAAAAGGTTACATTAAAATAATTAATAGGAGCTATATGGCAATCAAAAGCTTCGGGCATAAAGGACTAAGGAAATTTTTCGAAACAGGAAGCAAATTCGGGTTTCTAACAGCTTTAGCTAAAAAAGTTGAACTAATTCTTGATCGCCTTGATGCTGCCGTAGAGCCAAAAGACATGAATTTTCCTGGATCAGATTTCCACCCCTTAAAAGGAGATCTTAAAGGGTTTTATTCAGTGCATGTGAATGGAAATTGGACTATTGTTTTTCGATTGGAAAATGGCGATGCATTTGATGTGGATTTGGTAGATTATCACTAAAAAGAGAATAGGTGGCTATGAAAAGTAAAAAAAGAAAACCAACTCATCCTGGGATTATTTTGGATGAGCACTATATCAAGCCTTTGAATTTAAATTTGCAGAAATTAGCAGATCATTTAGGTATTGCTCGAAACACACTTTTTAAAATTAGAGCTGGCAGAGCGGATGTAACGCCATCTTTAGCTCTTAATTTGAGTGAAGCCTTTGATACTACACCTCAATTTTGGATGAATTTGCAGCAGAAATATGATTTGTGGGCAGAAGAGAATAATAAATCTCATTTGCATGTAAAACCTATTATAAAAAATGGTCGTTTATCCTCTTTTTGCCATACCACAGGTTTAATTAGAGCAACTACATCCGTAGGTTGTTAGTCTATTCTAATTAATATTCGAAATCGAGATAAAGTATGAATTGGTCCCTCCATCGTCCGTGCTTTTTTAAACCCAGCAAAAATTCATTCTTATTTCAATTTATATTTTTACTTAATGTAATTAATCATAATCAGTATAGAAGAAAGTTGCATGATCACGTTACAGATAAAGGTTATGGCTGCCATGAAATGGTAGATGAAGGGTTTCATTTTTTTGATGATAGTTATAAAAAATAATTAGACATACCAAATACTATGGATTACGAGCAGTTAGATATAGAAAATTTTAAAATAAATTTAAACTTTTTCAATGAAAAACTTTCAGGAGAGCCTGCTAAGAGAGCCTATATCTCAGTTGGTTCTCACTTATTTATTAAGTTTGGGAATGAACTGGAAGCATTTCTTCCAAATGGACGACCATATAAAAGAAGTCCTTGGACAATAGGTTTAGGGGCAAATGTCAACTGGAGATTGAGTCATAGAGGTAAATTTGTTGTTGGATCTTGTCAAGATTATGACAAAATGAATGCTGAGGTTCAAAAATTAGTAGGGGAAAAGTTCATATCTAGTATTATTATTTCTCAATTAATGGATGTTCAGTTCGAATTCGGAGATGGCTATCAATTGACTAGTTTTATGAATGTTTTAATAAATAAACAATGGATACTTTTTTGTGAAAATGGAAACAATATTAGTTTAAATGCGGAAACGTTAGAAGAAGTTAAACAAATACAAAAATTATCTAGTCATTTTGAGATTAAAGATATTATATTGCCAATAAATCAAAAACTAGTTGTTGATTGTATCGTGGATAGGAGAGAGTTGTATTTAAATTTTGACAATCACTTATCTTTATATTTGGATGGTTGTACCTGGAGAATCGAAAAAAATGGTGAGTACTGTATAGGTGTGGGTGATTATAACTTAGATGAAAGCTTAGATATTCAAAAATATCTCGTTGAAATCAAAGGCTCAATATTGATTAGATCATCCATAACACAACCATTTCAAGATGCGCGATTTGAATTTGAGAATGGATATGTCATCAAAACATTTTCGTCTTATGATGAGGTGGAACCATGGAGAATTTTGAAAGATGATCAAAATATCTATTCTGCTCTAATTTCATTAGCTTAAGCTTTTGCTTGCTAAGTCAATTTAAGAACTACCTTAATTTGAGAATAAGTACGAATTGGTCCCTCCCTCGTCCGAACAAGCAACGAATTCTAACCCTTGTATTCCTCTAAGAGCGCAAGGTAGTCGATTTCACTGTAAGTCGTTTGTAAGCACTATTTTTTGATTTGTTTTTTAGCGGTTTTGCTTACTTCTTTTTCTATTTGCTTAATCCCTTTTTCTGCAACAGGTAGGTTTTCCGGCATAGTGCCTCCTAATTCTTCGATAGTTTGGCGTACTTTTTTGCCTACTTCATAGTGTTTTAGATTCGCTTTTGCTTTTCCTTTGATTTATTCTCTTTTGATTTTGTCATCTGTTTGTGTCGCTCTGAAGAGATTTGCTGCAAGTTCTGTACTTCCCATATGATCAAGTATCTTTTGCGACTTTTTAAGCCCCTTATGCAAATGAATACCTTGAGCGTCTAAACCTTTGTATCCATGATTCTGAAAGATTGCAAAGTCTAGGGTGGTTTCAACTCAAGCTTGTTGAGCTGTCTCTACAAGTTGTTTGTTGTGTGATCGCAGTTCATTTCTCAAAAACAGACGTTTTTCATTTTCTTTGAGCTCTTGAAACGCTTGATCATTAACAAGTTCTTGACAACGAGTTTGAATAGCAAAATAGGTTTGACCATTAGCTATAACTGGCTTTGTCGGGTCTCCGTTTTGCACAATCAGATAACAAACATACTGAACAAGTTTTATGTCTTGTACCTGACGCTGGCCACCTTTGCCTATTTCGCTCATATCGAGGATATCCTCGATATGAGCGAAATAGGCAATAGTATATTTTAGGGCACTGGACAGGGTTTAATCGATAAAAATCTGTGAAATGCTCTTATGATATATACTGCGTTACCCAATAAATTCCTAAAAAGAAGGCTGCTGCCGTTTCTTTAAAAGCTGTGAAAGATTTTTTAGATCAACATCCAAATACTTTGCTAAAAACAATTTCTATTCACTTTTTACCAAATGATCCTCTAACTGACTTAGAGATTTATCAAGCCCAGATTTAGAATAAATCAAATTTTGAATGGGCTATTTCTAATTAGATAATAGCCCATCAAATGATGCTATTTATAAAGATCAGATTCTCTTTTGATCGTGACGGCTTGGCAGTTAGGTAAATTGCTGCGATAAGAGTAAATGCCACCGGCTAAATCTAGAGGAACACAAACAAGCCAAGGAAGAAAAGGAACCAGCTCCACAGTTCCACGAGTTACGTTTAAAAGACCATGAATTTGGTGTTCCAAACAAGCTCCCATAGCATCATAATGGCGTATAGAGTCGGCTCTATTAGAAGATAGGGCCCCTAAAATAGGTTCCACTACAAGTCCTATACTGGCAACTGTTCCTTGAAGAGTACCGTAGCTAGCTCTCACTAAGCCTGAGAGTGTGCCAACAACAGGAATATACCCGATTGGATTAAAAAGTTTTTTCTCCAAATCATTATAAAGATGATCTAGATTTGTCCAAATAGTTTCCACCATTGGAGCAGAGCGAGGGGCTGAAGCTTGATAAGACATAATTTAACTCTCTTTTTGTAAAGTTTTAAAAAGAGAGAGTATAGTGAAATAATATTAAGAAAAAATTAAGAAGCGGGCGAATTCAATTTGCTAGCCAAATTTTTCCTCTAGAAAGGACTTTCATGGCTCATCAGAAGGGTTAGGATCCTATTAACTTTTCAGAATTAGATCTATTCAAATCATTTTTTAAATGCTCTAAGCGCTCATCTAAGCTCTGCTTAAAATGGCTAATTAGCCACTCAAAGACCTCTTTTGGCGTATGGTAATTAAGAGTTTTCCGAGGTCTGTTGTTTAAACTGACGATGCCATGACATTTTTTTAAAGAAATTTATTTGATTCGGCTAGCAAATTGAACTCAGGACTAACCTAACAAATAGCCAGAAAAAAAAGTAGGCACTGTTTTTACTTCGGCCTGTAGTACTGGTTGTAAAAGTCCTGTATTCGTTATAAGCGACCTAAGAATGATATTAGCTGTTTGAGATGCATTCATGTATGCAAGGTTCATAATACTACAAGTAGAATATTGACTACCT
>CAZJSX010000024.1:0-12183 GCA_964548845.1 uncultured bacterium
GAACTCGAGAAGTGTAATTTAGCTGATCAATGTAAGCAGATTAAAGCTTTCCTAAGTTGCGTCGGTTTTGCTGCAGCAAACTTATCGGATCAAGCCATTAACTCGAATTTAACAAAAAGTATCCCTTATTTACATCCTGATAAAAATCCAGATGTAAACATCACTGCATTTCAAACTCTGCTTCAATATAAAGGGCTATTTAAGCAAAAAATGAGTCAACAATGTGAGGCAGGTAATTTTCAAAAAGAATGTGAAGCTAAAAAAGATGAAATAACGTTGAAAATGCTTGACGAGTGGGCAAAGCAAAGTTTTCCAGGCAAATCTTTTTTTGAGTTTCGCAAAATAGAAGATAGAACCTTCTATTATTGTTTTGATGGGAAAGTAGTTGAATCTAAGTTGAATAATGCTTTGTATTGTATTAAAATCGATACTGGTAGAGAAATGTCAGCAGCTATGGGTAGAAGGGGTTTGGAGATTGAAAAAGAAATGGAAGAATGGCGAAGAACATCACGTATGTCAATGAAGGAAACAGAAGATAGAATTAAAAAGCAGTTAGAAGAAAATAGAAGAAAATTTGGTTTTCCTTAGTCATCTTTTGGTAGCTACGGGGGCTGTCTTTTTGCAAATTTTAGAGCTTTCTCTCAAAAAAATAACGAGGTCCCCAGTTTGTTCCATCTCTTGGGTCAATAACATCTCCTGTTGTCCTTCTATAGGTCATTCCACAATTTACAGCGACGCGTATTGAGGCAGGATTATCTGATCTAGCTGTTAAATGAAGTCTTGTTGGAATAGAACCTCCAACTGTAAAGCCTTGTCTTATAATCTCTGGAATATAGCTCTCTATAACAGCTGTAGTGGCTTCTTTTGCATAACCTTTTCCCCAGCTAGCTTCAGGTGCAAAATAGGTGATTTCTAAATCTCCAGGTATCCGTTCCTCTTCAATATAATCAGGTTCAACAAAAACAATAATAAAGTCATGAGTTTGCTGATTTGTAAATTTAATAGCAGTCCAGGGATTGCCATCTTTTGCCTGTTGTATCCATCCGTTTGTTCTTTTGATGGCATGTTCTGCTGGGTATGGGCTACCTTTAGAATATTTTGCCATAACTACGTCACTGCCATAAATACCTATTATATCTTGAATGTCATCTTGAGTTAGATATCTTCCAGTAAGTCTTTCTGTTCGGATTGAAACACTCAATGCTCCTTGTTCGTTTCCAGTTAGCTCAACATTTCTAAAACCTTGATAGGGGTTGGGATTGGCTAAAAGCGCTTGAAGTCTACTATCAAGTTGATTTGAACCTAACTGAGAGGAGGTTGATAAAGAGGCTGATTGTAGTGATGTGGCCATTAATAAACTTCCTTAATTATATTTTTGGTAGCTCTAAGCTTTTTTGCAATTCTTGATATTTTTCTTGCGGCATTTGAACAATCATTGGATTTTTAGATTTATTAAGCCAGTTCATAACTTCAATCAGGTTATGCTTAGCCATAGCTGTACAGCCAGCGGTCCCAATATCAGCCCCTTTCCAAATATGCATGTAGATGCAAGAGCCGGCATTGCTTTTTGCAGGTTTTTGGTTGTAGTCAATGACAGCGCCGTATTCATAAACAGGTATGGCAGAGAGGTCCTCAATGCTATCCCAATCTTTTTCAACTTCAGTCACATTGATAATTTGGTTGTAATATTTAGATTTAGAGTCGTCAACAGCTATAAGTCCACTGTGAATTTGTAGGTAGGGCATATCAGTAAAAGAAGAAG
Organism: uncultured bacterium; assembly: GCA_964548845.1. Taxonomy (GTDB): domain Bacteria; phylum Chlamydiota; class Chlamydiia; order Chlamydiales; family JAAZZY01; genus CAZJSX01. Next base: position 1,763 of record CAZJSX010000024.1, read on the forward strand.
AGTGGAAGCCAAATAAAGTATCGATTGCAAAAATACCGCATGGAGATTTTCCATCACCCTCTCTTTTTTTTTCTAAATTAAGAAGCTCCTGGTTGTGAGTTGCTAGAGCAAAGTCTTCAGCAGGAGACATCCCTTTTTTGCCTATTTGCACATCAATAGGTCCTAAGCTTTGAATCCATGTATCTTGGCTAGATGATTTTTCAAAACCCCACATTTTGGCATAACTTGTATCCCAGTTGTTAGAGGTAACAACTAGTAATTGCTCGCAATTAGTATCTAGTGCTAATAAACGGGTCGATAGAAAGAATAAAATAAGCCATTTTTTCATGTGTAACTCAACTACTAAAGGTTAAAAATAGCGAACAAACTAACGATAATAAAATAAAAAGTCAATGAAAACAAAATAAAAAGTTGTCGTAAATTGACAAAATGCATAAAAGGGGTTTATTTGGCCGAAACAAAAGGATTTTGTATGGCATCAAAAACTTCAAAAGGGAATAGATTAGCTCAAAAAGAGTTACTCTTAAGTTTATTGATCACTTTGGGTATGTATTATCTGTTTTACTTTGTAGTAAGATGGAATTTACCATGTGATGATGAAGCAACTGTTAAACTTGTGTATGCATTGAAGTGGATGATTTATCCAGTAACGTGCTTATGGCTTGGCATTTTATTTGTCTTCATTAAAAGAATGGCTAGAGGAGAGATTAATCCTTTAGATCGCAAAGAAGATTCAGCATTAAAAGTACATAGTCACTATATCGAAAGCACAATGAAAAGCTTATTACTTCTGTTTTTAACAGTTGTTTTATTAGCTATTTATATGCCTGCTAAGAATTTGGCGATTGTTCCTGCTGTTTGTATCATTTACTCTGCTGGTAGACTATGCTCATGGTATGGACATTGCCACAGAACGGTGCACTGCTACTTTGGAAAGCTAATGACGCTTTTATCAACAGTTGCTCCTTTAATGTACTTAACAGTCAGAATCTTAATCTGCAACTTTATGTAACATTTATCCTTAGGCCAATTAACCCACTCCTTAAAGGGGTGGGATTTAAGGCTTGAAAATTGCTTTGCTTAACGATTCAGTTTGGCATAGCAATTTTTTTTTGCTTCAATCAAAGCCAATAGATTTAAATAAACAGGTTACTCCCTTGCGCTTTGAGGCAAGGGGCTTATCTTTACTGAACTGATAGATGAGTTTTTACTTATCGTGCAATGACTTGCTGATCATCTCGTAAGCATTTCTAGACAACCCTTTCTTATTGAGAAGGTTTTCAAGGGATGCTTTCATCTTTTTGTGACGTTCTGCATCTAATTTTGAAAAGCTTCTAAAGGCAGCTGACAATCTTGCTGCTGTGTATGGATTAATAGCATCAAGGGTGGCAATTTGCTCTTCGACAAAGGTGTAACCTGAGCCATCAAGAGCGTGATAATGAATATGGTTATCGACAAAGCTGCCGATAACGGCTCTTGAAATATTGGGGATCTTGTAGTCAAAAACAGGATCTTTGACAAGATTTTGAGCGCGCAATAAAGCCCCTTTAATTGGGCTTGCAGCTTGAAGTGATAGCCATTTGACAATTACTAATGGATCTTTATGCCAACGCTTGTAAAACTGATTCATGGCCTCAGTTCTTTCAGGGCAATCCACATAATTAAGTGCGCTTAGCGCTCCAAAAGAATCGGTCATATTATCAGCAGACTCGAATTGCTTCAGGCATAGCTGATTATAAGCTTTTGTTTCTAAAGAGGCCAAGTAAGATAGGCAAATATTTTTGAGTTTTCTTTGTCCGATATCTTTAGCTTGCACAAGGTAGGCTTTTGGAACATTCAGATGGTTGTAGATTTTTAAAAAGAGGGCTTCATGTGCTAAAGCTAACTCTTTTTTAACTTTAGTGCGCACAGCATAGTTATGGTCAAATTCAATGACTTTTTGCTCTTGGGCCATTAAACTTTCAGAAGGGAGAATCAAAGAAAGGGCCTTAAAAGCGGGATCAATTTTCTCGTCTGCCAAAAGGAGCCCAAAAGCTTTTAAGTAGTTTGGATTGAGCTGCCAATTGGTATTTTTTTTATTTTGCTCTACTAAGCTGAGCATCAATTCGATCGATATTTTTTGAGCCGCTTCCCAACGATTAAATTCATTTGAGTCGTGTCCTATTAAGAAAATATAATCGTCTTGTCTTAAGGGGGATTCGATAGTGATTGGAGCTGAAAAGTCTCGGTTGAGTGAGACAATAGGTTTATGAGGGATGTTCTTAAAAACAAAGCTTTGGTTTTTCTCTTTGATTTCGATCATTTTTTCTGTCGGATATTCTTTGCCATCTGGGCCAAGTAGTGCAAGTTTTAAAGGGAAATGTAGTGGAGCTGCTTGTGGGCTCTCTTTTGAATTAGATTGCACCGTATTGATTGTGAATGTTTTTTGATCGGGGTGGTATTCGAAATCGACTCTTAAATGAGGAGTTCCTTTTTGCTCATACCAACGTCTAAATTGTTTCAGATCTCTATTAGACCCCAATTCCATGGCATGGATAAAATCATCACAAGTGACGGCTTTGCCATCATAGAGTTCAAAGTATTTAGCCATCCCTTTAAAGAAAGCCTCTTTACCGATTAGAGTTTGAACCATCCGGATAATTTCAGATCCTTTTTCATAAACAGTTGTCGTGTAAAAGTTATTCATCTCAATATAAGAAGCTGGGCGTATTGGATGAGCTGTTGGGCCGCTATCTTCGGCAAATTGCGTCTGCCTAAGAACCATAACGTTTTCAATGCGATGAACCGGTCTACTATGAAGATCTGAAGTGAACTCTTGATCTCTAAAAACAGTGAGCCCTTCTTTTAAAGTTAACTGAAACCAATCTCTGACAGTGACTCGATCACCTGTCCAATTGTGAAAATACTCGTGGGCGATAACTTTTTCTACACGAATAAAGTTATCATCAGTCGATGAGGCTTTGTCTGCAAGAACGCAGCTAATATTAAAAATATTTAGCCCTTTATTCTCCATGGCTCCTGCGTTGAAGGCTTCAACAGCTGCAATCATAAAGATATCTAAGTCATATTCTAGGTTGAAAACGTCTTCATCCCATTTCATAGATTTTTTTAAAGCTTCCATGGCAAAAGCACATTTGCCCTCTGCTCCATAGTCGCAGAAAATCTGCAATTTTACCGGCCTTTTTGACCTGCGGATAAATTGATCTTCGATGCAGGCTAAATCGCCAGCAACAAGGGCAAAAAGATAAGCTGGTTTTTTAAACGGATCATGCCAAGTTACAGAGTGTTTGCCATTTGGCAGATCAACGGATTCAATTTTGTTACCATTGGATAGAAGGGTAGGGTAGCTTTTTTTATCAGCGATAATTTTAGTTGTGAAAATACTCATCACATCTGGGCGGTCTAAAAAGTAGGTGATCTTGCGAAAGCCCTGTGGCTCATTTTGAGTGCAAAAGGTGTTTTTAGATTTATACAAACCTTCTAAATAAGTGTTTGCGGAAGGGTTAATGGTCACCACAGTTTTTAGTTTAAATTTATTAGGAACACCAGGAATGGTTAATGAGGTGTCGGTGAGCTGATATTGCTTTTCATTCAAGAGGTGATTATTTAATTCGACACTCTTGAGCTGGAGGCGTTCTCCATCTAGAACTAAAGAAGTGGCTTTACTTGAAGATTCTTTTTCAAACTCAAGATGAGTTGTAACTATAGTTTGGGTTTCATGGATTTCAAAGGTTAAATCGACAGATAAAATTTTAAAATCAGGCTTTTGATAGTCTTTGAGATAATGAACTTGAGGTTTTTTTTCTACTTGATTTTGAATGGTTTGCATTATTTTCCTCGAAATTTTAGTCAGTCAATTAAATGGTATATAAGATTTATATTATCAAAAGATTTAAAGCTTTGAATTTGACATCTATAAATAAGCTTATTATTATTTTGCAAACAATTATTCTCGATCTTTTCTTTTATGGGAAGCAAAGCTGATAATATTTCATATGCGGCTCTTTTCTTAGGGCTAGGTACTTTGTTTCTTTTAAGAGACATATGGCCTAACCTTTTGCTTGTTTTGGCTATCTTTTTCATGCTCAAACACGGACTCAATCGCTCTTACCTGCGGATGCTTTGTTTGGGCCTAATTTGTATAGGCACTTATATTTGTGTGCTTTATCCTCAAGTGTTTTCTTGGGGCCTTATTTTGCCCTTCATCTTATTTATTTTGGGCATAGAGAGACTCTTTAAAGAGTTTTTTAAAGGCAATAAAGTGAGTAAGAAAAAAAATTAGTCTTTAGGATCATCAAGATTAAGTCCACATTCCCCATCGTCAGAAGAGCATTGCCCTCCTTTTGGATTTTGCTTGTGGTAGCTATAGAGATCAAAGCACTGGCGGATAAAAATATAGCCAGCTCCTGCCATTAAAAGGACGCCTGTCCAAAATTCTGAGTAATAAAAAGAGTTGGTGACAAATAGAAGAGCGAAAAAAATCATGCTGATAAAAATATCGACAATTTTCCCAATTAAAAATTGACGTATGGAGATACTGATAAAAAGAGAAGCCATTGCTGAAGACCAAATGGGGAGCCAATCAAAGAAAATAAAGATCAGCATTCCTAAAAAAAATAAAATTGCAGTGATTGCATTTGTCTTTTTGACTATAATCTCTCTTTGATTCACGGTGGCCTCTAAAGCCCTTTCTTGAGCTATTTGTGGTATTTTAGTAATCTAATTTAATAGATCAAGTACATTATAAGGAATCCCTTGTTAAAAACAAAAATAGTTTGCACCATTGGCCCTAGTACATCCAGTTATGAGCAGATCATTGCTTTAATTAAATGTGGGATGAACATTGCTCGCTTAAACTTCAGTCATGGTACTCATCAAGAGCATCTTGTAGTCATTGAAAGGCTTAAAAAAGCTAGAGATGAGCTAGGTTGTCCTCTAGCGATTATGCTAGATAATAAAGGTCCAGAAGTTCGTTTAGGGCAACTTCCAAAAGAGGGAGTTTTAACTAAAAAAGGTGACAAATTTCTTTTAATTGAAGGCCAAAGAGTCCTGCCTCATCAAATTCCTATCAACCCTTATCAAGCTTTAATCCATATTGAGAAGGGGATAAAAGTATTATTTAACGACGGTTATATCGCAAGTCATGTCGTAGAAGTGACTGATGAGGGCATTTGGGTTGAAATTGAAAATGGTGGGGAGTTGCATACTCGCAAAGGGGTCAATATCCCAGGATTTGCACTCGGTCTTCCTGCGCTAACAGACCAAGACATCATTGATATTAAGTTTGGCTGCCAGCAAGATGTCGATATGATAGCAGCTTCTTTTATTCGATCTGCTGATCATGTTTTAAAAATCAAAAGATTTTTAAAAGATCAAAATAAATCCGATATCATGGTCATTGCCAAAATAGAAAATCATCAGGGGATCAATAACTTTGATCAAATTTTACAAGTTGCAGATGGAATCATGGTAGCAAGGGGGGACTTAGGAGTAGAAGTTCCGCTAAGTCAAGTCCCAAGATTGCAAAAAGAGATGATCAGCAAATGCTATAGCGCTGGTAAGCCTGTCATTACAGCAACTCAAATGTTAGAGTCGATGATTTATAATCCACGTCCCACTCGTGCAGAAGTCTCTGATGTGGCCAACGCCATTTATGATAGCACTTCAGCTGTCATGCTTTCTGGAGAAAGTGCTATTGGGCAATATCCATTAGAAGCAGTTACTGTGTTGCAAGATGTGATTTCAGATACAGAAGCCTATTATAATTTTAGAGAGTTTTTCTATTCACACATCCAAAAAAATTATAGTGATATTCCAACTGCTGTAACCTTTGCCACAGTCAATACAGCCTATGCCACTCGTGCAAAAGCCATCTTTGTTTTCAGTGCTTCTGGTTATACCTCTAGATTGATTTCTAGATGGCGATGTGAATTGCCTATCATTGTGCTCACCAACAAGAAAAAAGTGTACCATCAGTTAGCGTTAAATTGGGGACTTCACCCCATTTACCATTCTGATTTTAACAGCATGGAAGAGGCTTTTAAAATAGTTTGTGACTATGCTTTAAGTAAGAAGATTGTTTCTCTTGGCGATATTGTTGTGATGACCTCTGGTTCTCCATTTGGAGTTTTCGGCTCTACTAATACTATGCTTGTTCAAAGTATTGGCGATGTCTTATTGCGAGCAAAATATGGGCATGGCGAGTCTATAACGGATAAAGTAGCTCTTTTGTTAACTATAGATGAAAATCTCAAGCCTATTCCTAAAAATCATATTTTAGTGATTACAAGATGTGACGATACTTACCTTAACTATTTAAAATTAGCTAAAGGAATCATTTTAGAAAATCATGTCGATGATATCGACTCTGAGAAATACGCTCTGCTTGTTGGAAAAACCTTAAACATTCCTGTCATCATTCGGGCAGATGGAGCAACCAGAGTGCTCAAAGAAGGACAAACAATCACGCTAGATCCAAAAGAAGGGCTAGTTTATAACGGGACTGTCACTTTGCATTAAAAAAAAGTGAGAAGCCAAACTTAAAAAAGTTAATGGAGCTGTCTCTGTTCTTAGAGTATTGGGGTGCAAGCTTACAGCAATTGCCTTTAATTTTTTGAGATGTGAGATTTCATTTGGAGTCAAGCCTGACTCAGGGCCGCAGATAAAAAAGATCTCTTTGCATTCTTTATTTAATGCTAATTGTTGATATAGAGGGGCAATACCTGAGCCAAAATCACCAAAAAAAGTTAAACCGCTTGTTGTCTCCCATTTTCCAATGGGTGGAAGTGATTGTATTTGTGGTAAAAAATAACGACCCGATTGCTTGAGAGCCGCGATTGCTTTGAGCTTGAGTCTCTCTAGTTTTTCTTCAGATAGTTTTTGCTGACTCTTTTCGGCTTGAAAAAAGAAAATGTCGGTAACGCCAAGTTCTGTGCTTTTTTCAACAATCAGATCCAGTTTTTGAATTTGAGGGATCCCTTGTATTAAAATGAGTCGGTGGGTGAGCTTAAATGAGCTCAAATGGTTCACTTTAAAAAGAGATCGGTGCTTCTCTAGCTGAGTTAGAGTAACTTCTGCAAGCTGGCCTTTTCCGTTAATTAATTCAAAACTATCTCCTAATTTTGCTCGCATGACGTTTTTAAGGTGATGGGATTCTGTCCCATCTAGAAAGACGTCACAGTTAGGTTGTATAGTTTGCTCAATATAGAAGCGATAGGCTGGCATAAAGAACCTTTGAATTAAAAGAATATGGGTTTACAATGGGGTATAAAGTCTGTAATTTTTGAGGTGCTCTTATGAAAAAGTTTTTATTATTTATTGTCCTAATTTTAGTGGCATTACTTTTGATTTTCAATTGGAATCAATTGAAGGGTCTATGGGACTCAGGACAACCGCAAAAAGCTGTCAATTGCACCGTTGATAAAATCAAAGAACAAGCAAACAAGTCTTAAGTGATTTGAAGCTGCTCAAAAGGGGCATCACCTGAGCAAATCGCCCTGCTAAATAACATGGCAAAAGAGCGTTCATCTCGTGTCGCTAGCCCTACTTTACTCAAAATATGATTGAAGTCGAAATATTTATGTGCCCCTAATTTTAAAAAGTGGGCTTCTATTTTTGGGTTATTCGTAAAATCGTAGATCAGATGAAAGCGGTAGTCTCGAATAAAAATATCTTTTGAGTCTTCATAAAAAAGGGTCTCGCAACCTAAAGCATTAAATTGGTCTTTAAAGGCTTTGGGAACCATAAAAGTAATAAACGATTTGGTATAAATTTTAGCGATGATATCAAGTGATTGATTGAAGTATTCAAATAAAGCTGGGTCTTGGGGGAGAATGAAAAGTAAAACATCACCTTTATATTTTTTTTGAATCCAAAAATAGCCCTCTTGTTTCCATCTTTTATGTTGCCACAGCCATTGTCCTGGATGTTTTACTATGTGCGTTTCTAAGCCAGCCATCACTTGATCCATCAAGTGTTTAACCTCTTTTTTTAAAGAATTCTCCATATTTGGCCAAATGGGGTCAGAAATCTCATAGACATACTTTCCCTTGGGTAATCTGGTAGTTGTCACAATAACAATGGGGACATTAGCTTTATATGCCATGAGAGCAGGAGCTGCAGAGGTCCAAGCTCTGACGCCAAAAAAAGGATAAGAATAAGACGATGAGGTGTAGGATTGATCGTTGACCATTGAAAAAGTTTTACCATCTTTCAAAGCGGCAACCCCAGATGTCAAAGCATTTTTCATGTCGATGATATCGCCGCCATGCATGGTGCGAATAGATAATATAAAATCATAGAGCTTTTGGTTTTTGATTTGCTTGCCAATAGCAATCCCTTCAAGAGTTTGTGTATGCTCTAGAAAGCACAGCTCCCAGTTGGCGATGTGTCCGGTAACAGCAATCACACCCCGTTTTTCTATGACAAGCTTGCGAAAGGGCTCTAAATTTTTCCCTGCGACAAAATCACTGATTTTGTAGCGACTTTTTTTTAATCTAAAATATTCAAAGGCATTGATGATTAAATTTTGAAAAGATTCTTTGGCTATCTTTTTCATCTCCTTTTCAGTCAAAGGGAGAACTTTATGAGCTAGCGCTAAATTATTATAAGTGATTTTAACAATTTTTCGCGGGCCAAAGTAATAGATGAAAGAGCCCAATCTGCGCCCTAAAAAATGAATCCATCTATAAGGTAAATAGGCGAGTGGAAACATAATGGCGCGAATTAAATAGTAGGTCAGGTGACTATAGGATGCAGATTTAATAACGGCCATTGAATTGATCTAGTTTAGGGTAAAGTCAACTATTTTATCGAGCTGCGAATTTATATCCAAGTGTTGTATAAGCTTTCGACGCGCAACTCTAGTTTGATAATCTTTTTTTTGCATCATCGCTTTTTCTAGAACGTGCGCATTTAAAGTATTTTGAGCAATAATAGTTCCCAAAGAGGGATCTAAAACTTCTTTGGCACCGTTTTGCTCAGTTGTGATCACATAGAGGCCACAAGCGACAGCTTCTATGGTGACATTAGCAAAAGGGTCGTAACGGGTAGGTAAAACCAGGCAATCGGCTGCTTGATAGAAAGGCAAAAGATTTTGTTGTGGCCCAAAAAAGTGGATTTTCTTTTTTAGCTTCAATTTTTTAGCCAGCAATTTATACGCTGCAATATTTTTATCATGGCCAATGACACTTAATTCAAATGCAGAATGATTGAGTTTGGCAAGAGCTTCTAAAAGTAAAGTGAGCCCTTTACGCTGATAACCATTGCCGATAAAAAGAAATTGATGAGAGCTAGGATCTAAACTAAGTCTCAATTGCATCTCTACTTGAGAGCTATGATCGAATACGTATTTTTTAAAGTCGACTCCATTATGAACCACTTTGATTTTATTTGAATCAATTTGATAGTGAGAGAGAATTTCATCACGAATCATCTTTGAATTGACAAAGAGCACTTTCAAATTAGGATTTTGAAAAAGCTTTTTTTCTTTTGTCAAAATCAGCTGATTTTTGGGATTCAAATAAGATAAACATCTGCTTAAGAATTTAGGGTGTCGTTGTTTTAAAAAACTAAGATGCATTCCATTGCCAGCTCTGTAATGAGTTTGGTTAATATTGCGATCTAAACCAAAGACAGCATCGTAGTGGTGAGTCTGAAGCCATTGGGAGGCAGCCTTGTCAAAAGAATAAATTGAGGCAATTGAGGAGAAAGAGGGCTCTTTTAAAGAGTTGACCTTGACATGGGGGATATCAAGAGTGTCACCTGTTGTTAAAATCTCAACGTTGCAGCCTCTTCTTGCAAAAGCCTGGGCAATGGCAATAGCATAGCGCTCTAAGCCCCCTAAAAATGAGAGACGACTTTTAAGGATAGCAATTTTTTTCATGGTTTTTTAACGTCATCGGGGCTCATGCATATGACAAAGGGTTCATGGCTAATCGAGCGAATATGCGGATAGGGATTTGTTAAATTATTTAAAAAGACCACTTGGTGCTTGTTGACAATTGCCACCCAGTCTTTGTTTTTATCATGAGCATTCAATAGAATTTGGATGTCGTCATTTTGAAGATCATCTAATACTTTTTTATATCCCGATATCGTCAATGTCACTCCATCTTTCAAAAATCCGTCAGGGCGAAGTCCCTCGACATGAACTCCTTTAGGAACGTTTGTCACTCGCACAGAAACATTGGAGTAAACTTTTTGAATGATAAGCGAATTATTAACCAGTAGCCAAATGATAATTGCCAAAATAAAAGAGATGACCTTTCGCTGCCAGTTGCCTAAGATGAAGTTTTTGAGCCAATCTTTCATTTTTTAAACCATTTTAAAGGGTTAAATTTGTTTTGAACGCTCACTTTAGGAGGATTGAAAACGCTGCGGATAATCCCTTTAAAGCGATCCACTTTTACCCCACGAGTCAT
>CAZJSX010000025.1:0-11677 GCA_964548845.1 uncultured bacterium
ATTGCAGGGAAATAGGGCAATTGACTATCAGAAAAAGTATCCAATCAACTGATATGAGGAAACTTTATGGTAGGCAAAATTCCAAGTCATCGTCCACAAAGCTCAGAAAACCAACCACCTCTTAATAATGATATCCATAAACTTCGAAATGCCAAAAGAACGCTGCAAGGGCGAAAAGTAGCACAACTTTCCTCACATCTGATATTAGGTAAAGTTCCAACTGTTGGCAAATCGAGCAATACTCACAAAAATCACAAAGCTAAACAACTTCCTGAATCTAAATTTATTAAGACACAGAATGTAGCACTTAGATTCATTTTCCCTCACTTGAGCTAATAGGCTGCTTGGTTGCACAGAGCATCACTTGCAAGGCGGTATAGCGCTTTTCAATTTCATTGTTTTTGATTGCAATAGCTAATGCTTTTTTAGTCCCAATTAATACGACCATCTTTTTCCCCCGTGTCACTCCTGTGTAAAGAAGATTGCGGCAAAGCAATTTAAAGTGTTGAGTGTGAATTGGCATCACAATACAAGGAGCTTCACTACCTTGAAACTTATGGATGGAAACGCAATAGGCTAAATGAATCTCATCGAGCTCTGAAAATTCATAAGTGACTTCTTTGGAATCAAATAGAACAGTGACTTGTTGATCAGATAAAGAGATGGCGCTCACAAAGCCGACATCTCCATTAAAAACCTCTTTTTGATAGTTGTTTTTAATTTGAATGACTTTGTCGTGAACAGCAAATCTTTTCCCAAATTGACTTAAGTAACTAGTTGTTGGATTTAAAACACTTTGCAAACAATGATTTAAATTTTCTACGCCAATTAATCCTTTGCGCATGGGGGCAAGTACTTGAATATCAACAATGGGGTTAAAGTGGTGTTTTTGAGGCAAGATCTTTGTAGTCCACTCTGTGATACTTTTTAAAACATCCTCAGGCTCTTTAGCTTCAATAAAAATGAAATCGTCTTGCTCTTCACGCTCTAGTTTTGGAAAAAATCCTTTGTTGATCGCATGGGCGCTGAAAGAAATTTTGGATCCTTTCTGCTGGCGGAAGATAAATTCTAAGGTCTGTGTGGTTATTTGCTTAGAAGCAATTAAATCTCTTAAAACGTTGCCAGGGCCAACGCTTGGAAGCTGATCGACATCTCCAATAAAAATCAGGCGACAAGAAGAGGGGACTGCTTTTAAAAGTTGAATCATCAAATAGGTGTCAATCATGCTGGCCTCATCGATGATTAGCAAATCTGCCTCAATTGGATTTTCGTGATTTCTTTTAAATTTTTGAACTTTAAAGTCATATTCCAAAAGGCTGTGGATGGTCGAGGCGTGGCGATAGGTGATCTCTGTCATTCTTTTGGCAGCTTTACCTGTGGGGGCTGCTAAAACAATGCGATTGGTAAGCTTTTCAGTAATTCTTAAAATCGCTTTAGTGATGGTGCTCTTCCCCGTTCCAGGGCCACCTGTAATGATTAATAGTTTGTGAGTAAGCGCTGCCATGATCGCCTCTTTTTGAGCACCGGCAAACTTTATTTTCACAATCTCTTGAACCCAGTCTAGTGCTTTTTGGGTATCAACTGCTCGCAGAGCGCAGGGGAAATCTAAAAGGCGGTAAATTTCTTTGACAATACCCACTTCACAAATATGCAGAGGTTTTAGCCAGACGAAAGGTTCGTTTAAAACTAAATCAATCACCACCCGTTTTTGTGCATTCAGCTCAAGTAAGATGGGTTCTATTAAAGTCAGATCTACTTTTAAAAGTTCCCCCACTTGTGTGATTAACTCATTTTTGGGGTAGCAGGTGTTTCCATTTTGCGAGAGCTCATAAAGCATAAACTCAATTCCCGCTCCGATTCTAGCAGGTGAGTTAGGTAAAATTTTTAAAGACATGGCAATTTTATCGGCTATCTTAAAACCAATCCCCATAATATCGCGAGCAAGCTGATAGGGATTTTGTTGTAAAAGGGCAATGCAACTAGGACCATATCTTTTATATATTTTATGAGCGTAGCTTGGGGTGATTTGATGTGATTGTAAAAAAACCATCACCTCTTCAATCACTTTATGAGTTTTAATTCCATCGATAATCGCATCTAGTTTTTTTTCACCAAGTCCATCAATGAGTCTTAGTTTTTCAGGTTCGTGCTCAATAATATTGAGAGTTTCTAATCCAAATTTATTGACAATTTTTTCAGCAAATTTAGGACCAATTCCTTTAATCAACTTTGAAGATAAATATTTTTGTATTCCAAGTAGGGTCGCTGGAGCTTTCTTTTTATAAGAAGAGACTTGAAATTGTCTGCCATGTTTGGGTTCAAATTTCCACTCTCCTAAACAAATTAAGCTCTCTCCTGGTTGCAAATCGACCATTTGACCAACTAGAGTGATCGGTTGATCAATTTTTGGGATTTTGAGTTTAGCAACCGTGAAGGCATTTTCGGGATTATGAAAAGTAATGCGCTCAATATGGCCCGTTATCTCTTCCATAATGCTCTATATTTTAAGGTTTGGATTAAATAAGAGATGTTAATCTTTTTGCCCTTTTTGAAACACTTTTGATTTTTTGAAAATCAAGTTGTTTAAAAAAAAGTTTGCTCTTATCCTTCCTTTTAAAAAAAGCAATCTTATGTCTCTATCAAAAAAAATATTGTTCTTTATCTTTCAGTCTTGTGCTCTAATGTTATTTGCAGAACCATGGCCAAGTAATCCTTCTTCAAAAGAGCCTCTGCGCACTTCTTTAAGAGCCGATGAATCCTATTATCCACCGAAAAAAGAACATCCCTCTTACATCGTTTCAACAAACTCAGGTGTTGGCCTTGTCTATAATCAAAATCAGAAAATTTTACAGTCTGCGGCCTATGAACTGTTTTTTGGTAGGTACTTGGGAGCAAGCCTAAAGTTAGGAGGAGCTTATCAGTATCAAAGCGCTCCGTTTCATGCAGAGTTTACGGGTTCAATTAAAGTTGGTCCCAACCAAATGCCTTATCACTACGTGATTCGCTCTAAAGCAGATATTCAGACATTCTCTGCAAAATTATATGCTCTATTGCCAGAGTTCTATGCGTGGCAAGTTCTTTGTTTTTCACCCTATCTGTCTTGCGGTGTAGGTCCAAGTTGGCTCTATATTCAAAACTTTATGCAAACGCGCACATTAGCGCTGTCTGCAGAAGGAGGGATGTCGATTGGAGTTGCTAAATTTTCAGCAATGGTGGGCTTTAGAGGGCAATATTGGCTCAGTCAAATTAGAATGTACTCTCTTACCCCATATATTGGGCTTCAAGTGAATTTCTAATTTTGTTTTTTTAGTTAATCTGTTAATTTCATGACTTAGTCTTTGGAGGATTAAAAATAAGCTATGCGTTATATCCTTTCCCTATTCTGTGTTTTTTCGCTTACTTGTTTGTCAGCAGAGCCTATTCAAAATGGAGAAACTCCCTCTTTTTTTGAAGCGCTCGAGCTATTTTTAAATCAATCAGGGCAATCACCTAAGAAAACAGATTCTAGTCAAGAGGTGGTCTCATCTTTCAAAGGATTATTGCAAGAGATCAAAGAAGAAACTCAAAATAATGATCCCAATAAGCCGATGTTGATTATTGACAATCAAAATAAATCAAATGGATGATCCAGCAATATAACCTGTTGTCCAGGCATTTTGAAAATTAAAGCCGCCGGTTACACCATCAATATCTAATACTTCACCTGCAAAATAAAGATTAGGACAAACTTTGCTCTCCATAGTTTTGAAATTCACCTCTTTCAAGCAAATTCCACCACAGGTAACAAACTCTTCTTTATGGGTGGTTTTTCCACTCACTTGAAAAGTATCCGAGCATAGTTTTTCTGATAGAAGATTAATTTCTTTATTAGTTAAATCATTCAGTCTTTTTTGCTCTAACTGTAGAGAGACCAGCATCTCTTTGAAAAAGTTTTTGGGAAGCAAAAACAAATTTTCAGACGAAAGCATTTTTTGGGGATGCTCTTTTTTGGCTTGGGTTAACTTTTGTGCCACTTCTTGAGCAGTCATAGTGCCCAGCCAATTGATTTGGATTTCAAAAGAGTAATTTTTCTCATGTAAGTGTCTTGCTGCCCATGCTGATAATTTTAAAACAGCAGGTCCGCTAAAACCAAAGTGAGTAATCAGCAACGCCCCTGTTTGAACAAAAGAGCTTTTTAAAATGCGTACGGTTACATTTTTAAAAGAAATTCCACTTTGCTCTTTTAAATATGAGTTGGGAACATTGAAAGTAAATAAAGAGGGGACTGCTGGAATAATTGTGTGCCCAAGCTCTTTGGCCCATTCATGGCCATCCGTGCTACTTCCAGTTGCTAGAATCAAATTTTTAGCTATGTAGGGCTGATCCTCTTTGATCTCAATTGAAAAACCAGAGTCCACTTTTGAGATCTTTTCTATTTTTTGTTTTAAAAAGATTTCAATTCCTAATTTTTTGGTTTGATCCATTAGACAATTGATGATGCTTTCTGAAGAGTCAGAGACAGGAAACATTCTGCCATCTGATTCTGTCTTTAAAATAACTCCTCTAGATTCAAACCAGGAAACGGTGTCTTTAGGCTGGAACTGAAAGAAAGGGCCAATAAGTTCTTTTCCCCCTCTAGGATAATTTTGAGCTAAAAGGTGAGGGTCAAAGCAAGCGTGAGTGACGTTGCAACGTCCTCCCCCTGAAACTCGCACTTTAGAAAGTAGAGCCATGTGTTTCTCTAAAATAATTACAGAGGCAGACGGATTATTTATTTTAGCTGAAATGGCTGCAAAAAAGCCGGCAGCACCTCCTCCAATTACAATGACATCATAGCTTTTACTCATGCGATACGTTCCAGTGGATACTAAAAATATTTTATCATTTTTGGTTATATAGACTAGTTAAATATTGATTTGAATTTTGCAATATAAAATTCCTTAAAAGAGATCAATGATTATTGATTTATAATGGATAAAGGGGAATTATTATCCAAAATAAATATTATTTCTTACCATGTCTCGCAAAATTAGCTTTTTTTCGCTCGTCATTTTAATGATCGCAGCCATTGATAATATCCGAAATTTATCAGCAGCAGCCCTTTTTGGCAGCTCGCTGATTTTTTTTCTTTTATTTTCTGCAATTATTTTTTTAATTCCTACATCCCTTGTCGCTGCAGAACTTGCCGCTTTATTCCCTGAAAAAGGGGGAGTCTACCATTGGGTGAGTGAAGCTTTTGGAAAAAAATGGGCTATGGCTGCTATTTGGCTTCAATGGATTAACACCATGGTTTGGTTTCCTGCTATGCTTTCCTTTATTGCAGGAACACTCGCGTATTTTTTCAATCCCGCTTTGGCTCAGAATAAGATCTATTTAACCTCTTGTATTTTGATTATTTTTTGGGGATTAACTCTGATCAATCTAAAGGGGATTCATGTTTCGGCTATTTTAAATAATATCTTTGTAACTATTGGAACGATTATCCCGATGATCTTTTTGATTGTATTGGGATGTACTTGGTATTTTTTAAATGAGCCAGGGCAGATTCAATTTACCAAAAGTCAGATCTTTCCATCGTTGACTCACTCTGAAAGCTGGGTGTCACTCGTTGCCATTATGGCCTCCTTTTTAGGGATGGAGCTTTCTGGAGTTCACATCAATGATATCGAAAATCCGCAGAAAAGATTTCCAAAAGCTGTTTTAATTGCCTGCATTTTTATTATTGTTTCAATGCTCTTGGGCTCACTTTCTATTGCTTATGTGTTGCCAGTTGGCGATATCAACATTGTATCTGGGGTAATGCAACTATTTGATAAAATTTTACACCTATTTGGATTGCAGCAGTTACTACCGTTATTGACCCTTTTAATTGTTGCTGGATCTATTGGAACCATGATCAATTGGCTTATTTCTCCAGCAAAAGGGCTCTTACATGCAGCGGAGTTTGGCTTTTTACCCCCATTTTTCACAAAGAAAAATAGCTCAAAAGTCGCCTCCAATATCTTGCTCATGCAAGCCGTTTTAGTGACATTATTTTGTATTGTCTTTCACTTTGTTCCAGGGGTCAATGCCTTCTATTGGTTTTTGACAGCGCTGAGCACAGAGCTTTATATGATCATGTATATCTTAATGTTCGCTGCTTGTATTAAGTTGCATTATCGATATCAAGATCGGCCAACTACTTTTAAAATACCGGGTAAGCATTGGGGAATGTGGATCACTGCCTTAGTGGGCTTATTTGGCTGCAGTATTACCATCGTGATTAGCTTTTTTGCTCCTGAGACCATTGACGTGGGTAGTCCAATGCGCTACTTTTCAATGATTGCTATTGGCAATGTCATTACAATTAGTCCGCTGATTTTCTTTTTCATGTATGAGAAGAAAAGACGGGCTTTGAAATAACTTAAGTTTAAGTTATTTTTTCTCTTGTCTGATGATACTTTCAAATGCAATAGCTGGGCATATATGTTTTTCAATATAGTCAATTAATGATGTCAAAGCACTTTGAATTTGCTTCTCAGCATTTGGATCTAAGCATTGACCATTTTCATCAAATACCTTTTGAACAAGGGCAATAGATACAGCTCTTGGTAAAACATAAGCTCCAACATGCGCGCAGATACTTCGAATTTGCTCTAAAGATTTAATGGCGCCAATAATGCCAGCTGCAACGCCTAGTAATGCGATCGGTTTAGAAGCAAATGCCGATGGAGAGCCCGAGTTATCGATAATTAACTTTGTGGTACTTGAGATCCCTCCATGATATTCAGGGGAGGCTAAAAGAATGCCTGTGGCATTTAAGATTTTCTCTTGAAGCATTTTTTGTGAAGAGCCTTCAAAGTCTTTGCCAGGTAGGGCTAAATTCAAATCTTCGGCGTTGATAATTTCAAAAGTATAGCTGGGATGATTTTTGAATTCATTTTTTAAAAGAGTGACCGCTTTCATGGTATAACTTTTAGGTCTGGCGCTACCGCCAATAATTAGAATGTGCTTGTGGGGTTTATTACTCATACTCGTCTAACCTCTATTTAAAACTTGAATGTATCGGATTGTCAAAATCCAAATCAAGTGGATTGCTATGCAAAAGGGCTTAAATTATCTTTACGGCATTTATTAGCAGCTAGGTGAGCTTGCTTTGTAGGCTCTGGAAGTTTGTTGCCCTTTAAACACTTTAAAACAAGATCTACAGCAGTAGTTAATGAGACTTTGTGTCCTGATGAAATAATCAGTGGCAATACTTTTTTCTTAGTCCGAACAAATTTGGCAATTTCTTTCCCTTTATACATTAAAGGGCAGGTGTCGCCAATTTCTGATCCGAGTTCATGTACAGGTTTGCCCACTAGAATGGTTTTGGCAACTCCAATAGTTGGGATATCCAAAAGCACACCTAAGTGACTGGCAATTCCAAGGCTTCTAGGATGGCTTATTCCATGCCCATCAACCATGATCAAGTCTGGGGTGTGATTTAGCTTATGAAAGGCTTCAATTAGAGCTGGGGCCTCTCTAAAGCCCAAGAGCCCCGTAATGTAGGGGAAGTTTTGTTCGTATACTTGTGATTGCTCTTCAATCAATTCTAAAGAGGGATAATCTAAAAGAACAGAGGCGGCATAGATGTTGTTTGTGGGATCAAAGGGATTGTTGCTAGAGTCCATGCCAGTAATATATTGAAGTTGTGAGGAAAGTTGGTCCTCTACGATGACTTTTTGAGCCATTTCTAATTGAACTTCTTTGGCTTCATCGATATCAGAAGGAAATAGCCAACTCAAATTAATGTTGTCTTTTGAAATATTGGATCTCTCTTTCATGTTTTTGAGCCGCCTCTAAAGTGTCAAAAGTTCCTAAATTTTTTCGCTTTGATGTTTTAGGATCTTTTTTTAGTGAGTAAATGCGATATTTTCCATTGGGTAATTTTCTAATCATACAAAACTACTTGGTAAAATATTTTAATCGACCAAATACATATTTGCAGCATCAAAAGCTGGAGTAGAGATACAAAGAATTTGTGTGGGTTTGCCATTTGCAGATTTGAGTCTATGAATGGTATCTGCTGTAACAGTAACACCTTCGCCAGGATTTAAAATTTGATGATTGCCCATGATCTCAATATCTAATTTGCCGCTAACGACTATAAAGCTTTCAGTTTCGATTTGATGGAAATGTCTCGGGGAATCTAAAACTTCGAGTAGAGCCACACTCCAATCTTGGTTTAAACTGGTTGCCTCTGCAAAAGTGTAGACTTGATAGCCTTTTTTCTTCTCTTTTTGTTTATAAAATTGAGGGCTAAGCTGCTTTAGAGTTGTTCGAAATTGTTGGCTTTGTAAAAAGCTTAACGTCATGAAGCGGGCTGTATTTGAAGGGGTGAGTAGGTAGTTTTCACTGGGGTTCAGTTCAATATATTCCCCTTTTTTTAATGTGAGCTTCTTTTTGTTTTTCCCTTTAATTTTTAATCCACCTTCTAAACAAACTAAAGTTTGCATTGGAAAGGCATGGGAGTAATCATAAAAAGGAGATTCTAGTTCGTGCAAATCTAAAATCCAATCTTGCATGGCTTCAAGTGAGAGAATGGCTGTTGTATTGAGGTCCCCTTGTTCGATCGTCGGGTCGATGGTGCTTTCATTTAAGAACGTCATATAAGCTCTCCTTATAAAGAATCAATAAAGCTCACTGATGAGAATGTAAAAAAAAGACTATATTTTTACAAGGAAAATAGTTGTGAACTAATGGATTAAAAAAACTTACGTGATCCGTTTTTGATAAAGAGGTTATTTAGTTACTCGATAAAGTCGAGCAATTGAAATTAGACTGATTGTCGGCAACGATTCTTATTTGGGAATGTATTTCACAAGCAAAGAGATTGGCTTGCTCTAAAAGTATGCTTTTGCACTCGGATTGCAAATAGTGATCGTAGAGTTGATCTTCATTATTTGTACAAATAGCATTAAAAATTTGCTCAGCATGTTCTAGTTGACTTAAGCATTGATTGATTGGGTGATTTTCTAAGAAAAGCTTTAGAAAAATATGTGTAATGAGGCGTATTCGGTATCGATCTAAAAGCTGCCCTAAAAGATTATCACAGCGGCTTTGTCTTTCAAAGTATTTCCGAATCAGCTGAAATTGGCGCAAAATCTCATCTTGCTTGGGTCTATATTCAAAAGAGTAGCCCAGTAAATAAAATCGGTGATCAATTTTATCAAATAATTTAAAGAAACTTTCGCTAGAGATGAGGTCATTTAATAAAAGATGAAAAGCTGCACTGGGCGTTTGAAAAAGGTATTGTAGTTTAGCAGTTAAATTTTCATGATCGAGACTTTTATTGAAGCCCATTTTTAATCTAGATTGTTGGCTTAGGTGTTTAAGTTCTTCAAAACAAACTTCAAGAGGATGATTTTTAAAGTAAGAGATCATCTGATTGAGATGATACTCTGTGTGATGATTAATCTTCACTAGATGAGTAAGCCCATAATTAATTAAAAGAGCTTGCCCTGCCTCAATATCCTCAAGAGCTATAAAAAGAACTCTTAGCGGGATATTTTGAGTATCATAGAGATAAAAAGCTCCCATATTGGGGAATCCATCTTCAGCAAAAGCTGCGCAGTTGCGATAGTTTAAAGCGTCAATGGGGCCAAATCGATAAGAGGAGGCTCTGGTGTTTTGGGGCAGCCATTCTCCTAAATATTCGGTGACTACTTGCCCTTTTTTTATAGGTTGATAGCTATGCAAAGACCAAGCATTGCCTCTTTGTGGGTACAAAGAGAGTAATGGAGGATTTTTGATATAATCTTGGTAGAGAGGCTTTAAGTAATCTTGCATCTCTAAATCGAGAGTCGATTTTTTAAAACTCTCTTGGGCAGGGCAGTCGACTTTCATATTAGAGAGCCAAGTCGCTTTTGTGAGCCATTTAAAGTCTGCAGCACTACCAGCGATCAGCTTGGACTTAGCTTGATAATAAAAGAGGGGAGATGTTGTCATCGATTGAGCAAAAGGTGTTATTCTTTTAATTCCGAAGAGTCAAATTGCTTTTTAGCTTTTTCTAGCCGCTCATAAAGTTCATAGAGTTTGCTTTCATTTTGATCGATCTCTTTTTGCCTCACACCCATTTTTTTAATCAGATCCACGTTTTGAGGGTTTTTCTGATATGCTTGCTGATCTTTGAGTTGCTCTGTTTCTAAATGGGCAATTTGTGCTTCAACTTTTTGAATTTGCAGTTGAGTAGGCTTTAAATGGGCAGATCTTTTTTGAACTAAATCTGCTCTTTCTCTTCGATCTGCATTAGAATTTTTAGCAGCAGCTTTTGGCTTGCCCTCTTCTTCCCAACCTCTTTTTTCTAGAAACTCGTCATATGTTCCTAAGAAAACAGTTTGCTTGTTCTTTTCGCAGATGATGATTTTGCTAAGGTTAAGCCTTCTTAAAATCAACTCACTATGTGTGACGATGATATAAGATCCAGTAAACTCTTCGAGCGCTTCAATCAAAGCTTCAATCGACTCAATATCTAAATGGTGTGTGGGCTCATCCAAAAGTAAAAGGTTGCACGGCTTGGCAATAATTTTTGCAATTAAAACTCTACTTTTTTCTCCACCTGATAAAACAGAGATTTTTTTATTAGCTAAAATATCGCTAAACATCATCACCCCTGCAATACTTTTAACATCTGTTTGAGTTAAAAGGGTGTTTGCAGTTGCAATCTCTTCAAAAATAGAGATATTGGGATTTAACCTTTGAATGTGAGTTTGTCCAAAGTAGCCAATTTTAACGTTGTCAACAATTGAGACTTTTCCTTTCAGAGGCTCTAGTTCTCCGCCAATTAATCGGAGCAATGTAGATTTTCCCTGACCATTTTTGCCGATAATAGCGATTCCTTCTCCAGGATGCAGCGAGAGGTTGAAATTTTCGATTAAAGGCTCATTATCATAAGAGAAGCCCAGATCAGTGATCTCCACCATTTTTTTACCAGTGAAGTCAGCCTCATTAAAGAGAAAAGAGAGCTCTGCAATATTGGCAAGCTTTTCTAAAACAGGCTCTTTACTTAGTCTTTTAACTCTTGCTTGTGCTTGTTTGGCTTTAGAAGCTTTTGCACCAAATCTATCGATAAAGCTTTGCATATGCGAGCGTTTTTTTTCAGATTTTGCTCTAGCTTTTTCATGAACCTCTTCTTCAATTAAAATGTGCTCTAATAAGTTAATGGTGGTTCCTGGCAGCTTTTTTAATCTCTGGCGATGAATGGCTATTGTGTGTGTGGTGACTTGATCCATGAAGTCGCGATCGTGTGAGATCAAAATAAATTCATTTGGCCATTTGCTTAAGAAATTTTTAAGCCAGCGAATAGATAAAATATCTAAATAGTTAGTCGGCTCATCTAAGAGGAGACAATCGGGTTCAGAAATCAACACTTTTGCTAAATGGAGCCTTAATTGATAACCCCCAGAAAATTGACTAGGAGGGCAGTCTAGATCTTCTTTTGTAAACCCAAGTCCAAATAAAATACGCTCTGCTAGATAAAGTTGGTCGGATTGATCAGGTGGAAGGCCCAGGGCTGCCTCTTCTAAAAGAGTAGGCATGGTGAAGTGAATATGTTGGTTCAAATAGCCAATTTTATAGTTTTTAGGGATGGAAACTGCTCCACAGTCAGCTTCTTGCTCTTTGACAATGAGGCGAAGAAGGGTAGACTTGCCAGAGCCATTTCTGCCAATGAGGCCGC
>CAZJSX010000026.1:0-11542 GCA_964548845.1 uncultured bacterium
GGTTAAATCCAGACTTTGCCCCTTTAACGCAGGTCATGATTGTCCTTATCTTTGCTGAGCTAACTCCCCCTTTTCGCTGCGCGCAAATTTCCAGGACATGTGATCATGTCAGGAATTCCGTTAATTTATGCGTTTTCTAAAATTTTAATTCCCATCACCTGGACAATTGGCCTAATTAGCAAAAGTATTAATCAGCTACTTACAGGGAAAAGAGAAATTCATCTTATGAATTTAACTCGCGATGAATTACAGCGAGCCGTTGAAGAGCAAAGCCAAGAAGTGAGACCATTGGAGGAAGATCCTGAATTCAATCTTCTTGTTGGCAATATCCTCAACCTACAAAAAAGCCAAGTCTCTCAGTTGATGATCCCATTACATAAAGTATTTATGGTATCTAGCTCATCAAAAGTTTCAAAAATCTTTGAGCTGCTGGAAAAAAATTATCACCCTCTTCTTCCCGTTTATCAACATCAAAGGCAAAATATTGTCGGCATTATCGATACCAGAACATTAGTTCGAGCACAGCCTGACTCAGAAATAGTAACTCATCTCCTTCCTCCTTGGTTTGTAGTTTTAGACGCCTCAGCCAGCGAAGTGTTAAACCAATTTCGACACAACAATCGCAAAATGGCTGTTGTTTTAGACCGGCAAGGACAAGCTATTGGAATTTTAACATTAGATGATTTAATTAAAGCTCTATTTGGTGAAAGTATTGAAGATCCTTTCCCTGTCTCTTATGATAATAAACTTCCTCTAATTGATCGCACTCTTTCAGGAGAAATGGCGCTAAGTGACTTTAACTCCACGTTTAACGCGTCAATTGAGCAAGAGGGTTGTGATAATCTTGCAGAACTTGTTGAAGAGATCCTAGGCCATCTTCCTGAAAAAGGTGAGCTAATTCGAGTGGGTCCTTTTGAAATGAGAGTTGATGAGGTTTTTTTAAACCGAGTCAAGACGCTGTGGGTTCGAACTGTCATATAGTACAAGCTTGGACAAATTCTATAATGACAATCTAAAAACCGTAATTTTGCCTTAAATTTAATTAATTTTTAATTATCATTAAAAATTTTAAATTAACTTCGCTCTTAAATCCTCAAGGGATGCACTGACAAATTGCAAAATATTTTTTAACTCTTTACAGTTACTTCTTTCATATAGAAATAATAAAAATTTGAGAAATAATAGATTTATTTTTCAAAAAAATAAAATATTACAACAAAAATAAGCAAAAAGGTAAAATGGTTGTAATTTTTTTTAAATTAAACTACCAATAAAGCTTTTTTAATTATGATTTTAGAAATTTTTAGTTTTTTCAGCCACTATCTTACTTTATTAGTTGTGTTTCCTCTAATGTTTGGTTTGGGGATATATCTATCTATTAAATTGAATTTTGTTCAATTTGCAAAACTAAAAGCTGGCCTTTCAGCTCTAATGAAAAAAGATCCCGAGAAAGAAGGGAATATCTCACATTTTGAAGCACTATCTGCTGTACTTGCAGGAAATTTAGGAACAGGAAACATTTCTGGTATGGCTGTTGCCCTCACTATGGGGGGGCCTGGTGCGCTATTTTGGATGTGGATTATGGCATCACTTGGCGCCATCATTAAATTTGCCGGTTGTTTTTTAAGCTTAAAATATCGACGCAAAAACGAAGCTGGTGAATTTGTTGGCGGACCAATGTACTATTTATCAGCAGGACTTGGCTTTAACAAAACTGCCAAACTGTTCTGCGTCTGCACCATCATTGCTGCTTTTATGGTAGGGAATCTAGTTCAAGTCAATTCGATGGCACTTCCATTGATAAAGATGGGAATTTCTAGTTGGATTATTATTATCCCATTAATCATCTCTGTTGGAGTCGTTGTTCTAGGGGGCTTACAACGTTTTGCTAAAGTTGTCGCAGCTTTAGTTCCACTCATGACCGCCGTCTATCTCATCGCTGCAATTATCATTCTAGTTATATTCAAAGCCAAAATTTTATGGGCAATAGGGATGATTTTTGAAGCAGCACTAGGCATGCAATCTATAGTTGGCGGAGCTGCTGGCTTTACTGTGGCACATGCGATCACAGTGGGCTTTGGAAGAGGAATTTTCGCAACAGATGCAGGTTGTGGTGTCGCCCCGATCCTACAAGCAGGATCTCGCTGTAAGGATCCGGTTATCGAAGGTATTGTTGGAATGATTCCACCTTTTATCGTGATGATCATTTGTACCATCACAGGACTTGTATTAATGGTTACTGGCGCCTGGCAATTTTCTGGAGAACAGAGCACCAATATGTGCACATGGGCTTTTGAAGCAGGTCTTGGCAACACCATGGGTAAATATGTTGTTGTTTTTTCATTAATCCTATTTGCATACACAACTGTGATCACTTGGTCTTTTTGTGGTGAAAAAGCTTGCGAGTATCTGTTTTCATATAAAACGATTAAGTATTTCAAATACGCTTATATTCTCGCTCTGCCAATTGGCGTTTTCCTTCATACCAACTTTGTCTGGATTTTAGCCGATATTTGTATTGGGATGATGGTTATTACCAATTTAACAGGAGTAATAGGGCTTGCTCCAAAAATGATCAGCGAGACAACTCCCCGTTTAAACGAGTATTAAGATCTCATTTTTTTGACGATATCAACAAGAATGGAGAGCGCTTGATCCACTTCTTGCCAAGTTGTCATCCGGCTTAAAGAGAAGCGGATTGATGAGTTTACTCGATCTTTAGAAAGTCCCATCTGCATGAGCGTTCTTGATGGCGCCAAAGATCCTGACGAGCACGCAGACCCATGGCTTGCAGCAACTCCTCTCAAATCAAGATTCATCAATAAACTCTCTCCATCTACACCTAAAAATGCAAGATTAGAGGTGTTGCAGATTCTTTCTCCACTTCCGTTGATCACAACGTCACCTAATTGCTCAAAAAGATTTTTTTCAAAATAATCCCGTTTTTGTTGCATTTGATTGGTTGCATCTGGAAGTAAATGCTCTAAAAGCTCTATTGCTTTAGCAAAGCCTAAAATCCCTGCTAAATTATGAGTGCCAGCACGATGACCATTTTCTTGACCACCTCCCAAAATTAAAGGCGCAAGCTCGTACTCTTGATTGAGATAAGTCAAGCCGATTCCTTTTGGACCATGTAATTTATGAGCGCTAAAGCTCATCGCAGCAATCCCCTCAAAAAGGGTAAATGGTTCTTTTCCAAGCAAAGAGACTCCATCAACGATTAAAGGAATGCGATGCTTGTGTGCGATATCAGCAAAAGCTTTTAAATCTGTTTTAACACCAGTTTCATTATTAACAGCCATAATCACAATTAATGCCGTATCCGAAGTAATTGCTTTCAATAGATCTTCTGGCATAGCAGCACCTTGCTCACCTATTGGCAAGTACTCAACTGCACCGCCAGCTTTGGCATAATTTTCAATATTTTTATATATAGAGCTGTGTTCAATTCGACTAGAAATTACTTTCTTGGGAAAAATTTGTTTGAAAAAACCTTGAAGCAAAAAATTATTTGATTCTGATCCTCCTGAAGAAAAAATGAGTTCCTGCGGATCGATGTTTAAAGCCGCTGAAATGGTTCTGCGTGCCTTAGTCAACTCATTTCGCCCCTCTCTGCCAAAGGAGTGGATAGCAGAGGGATTATAAGGTATTGGACCAAAATCAAACTGCATGGCCTCAAAAGCTAAAGGATCTAATGCGGTTGTTGCGTTATTGTCGAGGTAAATGCGGCTATTTTTATCCATACTTTCACTCTTTTTGAACCACTTTTATTAAAATTGCAGTGATATTATCTGTTGCCGCGTTTTTTCTGGCATTGAAAATCATTTCTTGAAGAGTGTGGGGCATCGATTTTGGCTCTGTTAAATGCTGTCTGAGCTGCTTTAAAGTGAGCTTATCCCAAAGACCGTCGCTACATAGACAATAAAGATCTTGTTCTTCAACCTTTTCAACAAAAATTTTTGCCCGTTCTTTTTCTTTAATCCCGATAGCTTTAGTTAGAGTGCTTTTTTGCCTTTGATTTAACACTGCTTTTTGAGCGTCTATTAACTCTTGAGCCAAAGTGTGATCGTGTGAAAGTTGTTTGAGCTCACCTTGCCTTAAGCGATAGATTCGGCTATCGCCATAGTGAGAGTAGAAAACTTTATTTTGAAAGAAAAATAGGAAACAAAAAGTAGAGGCCATTCCATTGAGCTCTACATACCGCTCCCCTTTTCCTATTACAGTATGATTAGTCTCTGTAATGTTAAGCTCTAAAAGCTTACAGATCTCTTCTTCAGAGCAACTCCCAATTTGGCTGAGCACTCGCTGAATGCCATAGAAAAGCTGATCTATGGTTTCATTTGCAGCAACGTCTCCACTTTTATTTCCCCCAACTCCATCTGCTAGAATATAAAAGTTTTCACTTTCAAAAATGCCATAAGCATCTTCATTTCTTTTACGTTTTTCTCCCTGATCGCTAAGTCCAGAGGCCTCTATTTTCATTAAGTTAACCTTATTTGGATACTGCCATTAAGATAATGTTTATCCCATTAAACGTGGCATGAAGTCCCCATGATGCATAAATAGACTTTTGCTTCAAATAAACAAAACCTAAAAAGCAGGATAAGACAAAGAGAGACGAAATAATTTCAATATTTCCAAAACCCTGGCTAAGTGAAAAATGAAATCCTGCAAATGCAATCGCATGTAGAAAAATGGCTGTCGTTCTTTTAAAATAGGTGGTTAGCCAATTGAGTAACAATCCTCGAAATAATATTTCTTCTATGATTGGGACAAGCAAAACAATTAAAAAAATCGTGAAAGTTAACAATACAGGATGGCCCATTGTCGACTTTAAAAATAAAACTGCAAGCTGCTCTTTGCTCTCTAAGTGAAAGAAAATCAAAAAGATACTTGCTAGCTGACTAATAGCAACGACTAATGGAAAACTAACAACCCATGTTAGAGCTCCTATTGCAAAATGCTTTATTTTGATTTGCAAGGGCCCACTAGAATTTACCCCAAGGACTGACTCTCTGATATTTTTTTGCATTTTTGCTAAAAAGAACATCATCAAAATAAATAAGACAACGACAGTTGTGATATTCAGCCATCCATTTGTTTGATCGAGGGCTAAATTCATCTGCGAGCGAACATCGGCAGGAAATAAGTGCAATGCTTTTAAAATCAAAAATGGAAGGATTAAAGATGTCGCAAAGTAGATAAAAAATCCCCATAAGAGATGATTAAAATCTACACCGACTTCCTTAGATTCAAAAGGAGGATATGTGAAAAAAGAGCGGTACCAGGCAATGAAGCAAGATAATACAGAAAAAAAAAGAGCAAAGAGGAAAACTCCTAAATGCTCTTCTATAACCTGCTGAAATCCTGGATCCATAAATTAGTAGACAATAGAAATGTAATTTTCAATTTGTCTTGCTAAATCCTTTTCGATTCGAGAATGGGCTCTTCCATAGGCAGTTGCAGGATAGGCATCAGAACCATAGATTACAGTTTGATAGTCCATCCCCGAAGTCTCTCTTGGAATCATATGGCTTACTTCAACGATTTCTTGTAAAACAGCCTTATCTTCTTTTGAGCGTAAATCAAGAACTTTGACTCTCATTTTTATTGTAAGCATGCGATCAATATTGCGATCTGACGCTTCGTGTGCAAAAGCAAAATTGTAGGGTTGCTCTGAGTGATCGATCAATTCCATTAATACGACAAAATCATTTTGCCCAGCAAGCTCTTGAAAATCTTTAGCCCATAAATGCACAAGGTCATTTTGATATAACTTATCGCGCATTGTAGGTGGAGTGTCAATTGAGTTAACAAAAACAATCGAATGGCTAATTAATCGTCTTTGAACTTCTGCTGTTAACTCCATTGAGAGATCCCAAGGCAGATAATGAGTAACTTTACAAACTACAGGTAAAATAGCAACGACTGCTTTTTTTCTTGCATTTTGATGATATTTACAAGCCTGCACGCGGGTTTTAGGGCTACTGCAACCAGTAAATAAAAGTGACAGAGCTACAAATACCATGATTTGACTTATGACTTTGTTCACAAAAACTCCTCCATAACTATAATTATAATTTGGACCAGAACATAACAAATGCCTTTCTTTCTTGGCCAGCAATTATTCACTTAAATTGCTGCAATTGTCTCTAGCAAAATCGATTTTTTAGTTTTAGATGTCATAACATATGCGCTGCAGTCTGTAGTCACTAAAAAAGTTTGCCCTCTTTGAGCAACCATTTCAAAATTTTCTCCTTTTATAACGACACTTCCTTCTAACACAAAATAGATCCGACAACTTTTATTTTCTTTAATAGAAAAGCTTCGCATTATTTCTAATCTGTTGAAGTCAAAGTACGGGCATTGCAATAGATTGCTATAGGTAAAGTTTTGGTTGTGCTCTATTAAACTCTCTGACCCAACCTGCGAATAAACCTGATTATTTAGCATGATATCTAAAGCTTGATGAATATGAAGCTCTCTGGCTACTCCCTGCTTATCTTTGCGATCCCAATCGTAAACGCGATATGTCGTATTTGAATTTTGCTGCACCTCGTAAATCAAAACTCCAGCTCCAATGGCATGAAAAAGCCCACCTGGAATGTAATATACTTCTCCAGCAGACACTTTGACCCGGTTCATTTTTTCTTGCAAACGCCCATTTTTAATGGATTGCTCTATTTCACCTTTAGTGGTGTTCTCTTTAAGACCAAGATAGATGCAGCTCTCAGGATTTGCCTCCAAGATATACCACATCTCATTTTTAGCCTCGCCTCCATATATTTTGGCAGTTTCATCGCTAGGATGAACTTGAATACTCAAAGACTCTTTAGCATCGATCAGTTTGATTAAAAGTGGGAATTGATTAAGAGGCTTAAAAAGCCCTGGTGCTTTTTGAATGAACTCTTTTAGAGTAACCCCTTTTAAGGGGCCATTGCTAATGGATGTCAATCCCTCTGCTCGATCAGACGCTTCCCAAGATTCTGCACAAATCGGAAGTCCACTTTTTTTGTTAAATTTTTCCTCAATAAGACTACCTCCCCATAAATAATTTTGATAGGCAGGTTCTAAAAAAAGGGGGTAGTTTGCAAGATAGGACATAAGAAATAAATTGACCCAAATTTTTCTTTCAACTAAGAAAAAAGTTTGAAAGAAACTGCATTTCAATTCAATAACAAAAAAGCTTAAATCATGACTAAGTTTGCCGGCATTGTCACAACTGGCCGTATAGATACAGCAAAAGAAATAGCTCAAATGCTTGCTGCTATGACTCTTCCAGAACCTTTAGTCAATCCAAAGATTTACAAATATGAGAATTTCTCTTTTGCTCAAGCTGGCGGATCGCTTTTTATTGACGAGGAGCAAAACTACTTTTTAACCCTCCAAGGGCGAATATATAATGCCGCAGAACTTAAAGAGAAGCTTGTCCAAGCAGGACAAACCATCAAATCCGAGCAAATCGAAAGTCTCATTTTACTCTCTTTTCAAACTTGGGGAGTAAATGCTTTTGGGTTATTTAATGGCTCATTTACCCTTTTTATCTTTGATAAAAGAGAGAAAAAGATGACCATTGCTAGAGATCGCTTGGGCAGCAAAAGTCTTTTTTGGGGAAGATTCGGAGGCCATTTTATCTTTGCCAACCAGCTTAAAGGGATCTTAAGCTCTAATATCGTTGCTCAAACTCCAGCCCTTGAACCGATCGCTTCCTATTTATTTTTGGGATACTTTCCTTTAGATAAAACTCCTGTAAAAGATATTAGCCGCTTACTTCCTGGTTATTATATTCAAGTAGATGAAGATGAAAACATTGTTATTAACAAATATTGGAGCTTTACAGCTGCAAATTCAAATCCTCAAAACTACAATTTAAAAGATGCCAGTGATCAATTAGACCAGTTAATGAGAAAGGCAACTCAAGCGCGCATTCAGGGACATCAAAATACTGCCTGCTATTTAAATGGAGAAATAGGCTCCACTGCTGCTGCCTACTATTATCAAAATGAAAACTCTAACAATCCGAGCAGCTTTTCGATTCAATACGAAGGGATTAATCGAGCCAGAGAACCTTTTATCAATTTTGCTGCAAAAAACCTCAAGTTTAATCACCAATATTGCCAAATTAAAAGCGATCAAATGCTTCATGACCTCCAAAGACTCGTTTGGCATCTCGATGAACCTATTGCTGATCCTAGATCTGTCCCCTTGTGGCATTTGGCTAAAAAAATGAAGTCTTCCTGCTCGTCAGTGATTACAGGACTGGGCAGCCGTGAATTTTTAGGAAACAGGCAAGATTATAGCCACTTAGCTTATCAACCATTAGCATTATGGTTTTTATATTTATTCAAACCCCTTTTCTTGAAAGGGATTTTACCAGGAGTTGGTAAGGTTAATAAAAAGTGGGCCTTGGGTGGCGTGCGCTTTTTTCAGAAAGATTTCTGGTCGCTTGAATATATCAAACAACAAGCGCTGTTTTCAAATAGCGACATCAAAACCTTAGCACCCAATCTCAACGGTCTTTTTGATATCAGTCTTTTTCTGCAGCAATCTTATCAGTACCTTAAAACGATTTTCTACCAAGATTTCAGCGTCGAGGATTATCTATTTTATGATGCTGAGACAACACTATCGAACTATCTGCTTGTACAATATGAAAATATTTTCTCTTCTGAAAAGATTGAACTTCTTTGCCCTTATTTTGACAAAGATGTTTTAGACTATGTCTTAAAGCTACCAGAAAATATCAAAGCGCAAGGGAAAAAAGGGGCGCTTCCACTGCACCACATTTTAGAAAAAAACTTCAAGAATGGTGAGTTACATTCCTTTTTCCCATCTGATGATATTGGGAGCTTTTTCTCACCAGAAACTTTTAGTTAAGTTTTTTCTCTCTTGAGCCAAGGGGTACTGGTTGAATCTGACATCATTTCAAAGAGCGGTTTGAAAAAAATGCTTCACGAAGGCAAATATCATCCACAATCTTTTCGCAAATTGTGGGCTATTTTAATTCTTGAAATTTGGTTTAATTTATTTATAAATAACCCAATCCGCTCCTATCCGCAAGAAATCGATGTTGTTGATTTTTTAAAATCAACACATCGACCCTGAAATAAGATTAGTTAGCAGATGCACTTGTCGCAAAAGCTGCTTTTTCAACGCAATCTAACCAATCGGCGTTTGCAGGATCAATATTTTTGTCTTTCGTTGCGAATCTAACAAATAAGATTTGTTTTTTGTCCCCTTTCAAGATGTGAACCCACTCGCGTCCAATTTCAAAAGTAGCGTCATCAGTCCACCAAGAAAACAAGATTTCTTTGTCATTCTCGAATAAAGTTTCAAAATAAAAAGGGTTGTTATCTGCTGTGAATTCGGCAGAGAGAGTATCTACAAATAACGTATAGAAATGTTTAACATCGTAATCTTTTTCAAGCGTGTAGAGTTGAACACCAAAACTACGGGTGCAGTTCTCTGCGCTCTCACCTGCTGGGATCCACTCTTGAATTTTTTCGCTTTGACTTTCAAAATTCTCGACAAGCTTCCACTGACTTACAAACTTCTCATGATGAGGAATCTTAGCTATAGAGGCATCACTGAATAAGAATGAAGAAATGATGGCTAATGATAAAATTAAACTTTTCTTTTGCATACTATCTCTTTTTAGAGT
This sequence comes from uncultured bacterium, assembly GCA_964548845.1. GTDB lineage: Bacteria > Chlamydiota > Chlamydiia > Chlamydiales > JAAZZY01 > CAZJSX01. The sequence goes on from CAZJSX010000026.1 coordinate 9,662, forward strand.
TCAAAATCGGCTAAAAAGATAACCTGTGGGCAGCCTCAAAGTCAAGAACTTCTAGAGCACTAATGGGGCTCTAGCCCCATTTATTCAAAGTTTTTTTTGAAACTTGCCCTTTTTTGAGCCATGAGGTAATATGGATACTTAAACCGGGGACCTTATAAAATAAGAGTTTTCGAACCAGGTCAGGACCGGAAGGTAGCAGCCTTAAGATATTCCTCTTATGTTGTAAGAACATCTCCGGTTTTTTCTTTTATATGAGCTTCTAACTTCTCTTGATAATCATTCAAACACTGATCAAATACCCCATTCAAATTAACATGAGCATTTGTCCCATCGATAATGAGCTCAATAAAACGCCTTTCAAAGCTATTTTCAGGTAGCTTATAGGCAAACTGGTTACCATAGCCTAGCTCAACTAATTTGATGGCTCTAGTAACAATCGGCAGAGATTTCGAGATCGATTTAAAAGGGCTTACTTTTTTCCCTTGTCGCTCTTTAGCTTTAATTTGCTCCCACTGAACATGTAGCTCTTCAAAAGTCATTTTCCGTGGATTTTCAAAAACATGAGGGTGACGGCGCTTGACTTTACTAATAATGGTCGCAATGATCTCTTTGCTATCCAGGTCATATTCTTTAACTGCTGTAAAATAGGTAAAAAGGGTCGCAAAAAGTAAGTCCCCTAACTCTTCTTGCAATTCTTTATTATCTCCGTTGCTAGTGGCATCACTCACCTCATGCCCCTCTTCGACAACATATTGGCACAAAGATTTTGTAGTTTGAGTGGAACTCCAAGGACAGCCTTGATCTTTTGAGGTGAGAGATTCAAGCATTTCAATTATTTTTTTAAAATCAGCTTCCATAACTTTTTTACTCGGTTTAAGTGAACCTAGGATACAAGATATTTTAAAATAAAAAAACCCCTAAATCACATAATTTAGAGGTCTTAAAGCTTTAAGAACTAAATAAAGAAAAACGATTAATGGCTTTTCTTGCAGTTTTTACAACCTTTCATATTGCAGCAACAGTTGCTACATTTATTCGTATTGCTGTTACAATTGCACTTACTTCCACCCCAAGATTCACATCCAGCGGCAGTTATTGCAAAAACAACTGTTGTTATAATTAGTGCTACTTTTTTCATAGAGTTACTCCTTTAAAGGCTAAGGCGTTATCTGGCCTTAAAAACTAAAAATTAACCTATGCAAACATTACATAGATTATTTTTTATCTCTACTGAACCCTGACACTTTTTATCAAATAATTTCTACATATTTTCGTTTTATATAGCTTAAGAGTCTTGTTAACCGATTATCCTCTTAAATTAATTTGAAGCTTTTGGTATCCTATATCCTAAAATATCCCCAATTTTGGACAAAAATGACTCAAAAAGACAAAGGCTGGCAAAACTCAAGCACATGGTACAAAGCTCACATGAAAGACGAGGGTAGTTACAATCACCGAGAACTAATTCTACCTAAATTGCTTTCGATGTTAAAGCTTAACAAAAATAGCCATCTTTTAGACCTCGGGTGCGGTGAGGGTATTTTAGCCAGATCAATCGACCCAAATGCTTCTTATTTAGGTTTAGACGCTTCATCCTCTTTAGTTCGGGCAGCAGTCCAAAAAGATCTCAATACTCTTCATCATTATAAAGTTGCCGATGTGATGGAACCAGTAAAGCTCAAACCTATTTACACCCATGCTACTTTTGTCTTGTCGATACAAAATATGCCTCATCCTGATAGAGCCCTACTAAATGTTTCGCAGGCGTTAGTTCCAAATGGACAACTCGTCATCGTCATCAACCACCCTTGCTTTAGAATTCCTAAATTTTCTTCATGGGAGTTTTTAGAAAATCACCAAGGGCAGTATCGAAGAATTGAT
>CAZJSX010000027.1:0-11521 GCA_964548845.1 uncultured bacterium
GCCATTTTGAATGACAAATCTACTTGTATAAAGAGCCCCTTTAATTTTTTTTAGATGGGCGTCACTTAGTGGGATCAACGTTTTTTCAGGGGTAATTGCTGGCCTTAGACGACCTTGCAAATCATGAGTTAAATGTGGGCGAGGATAGCTTGTGTGCGGTGAGTGCAAAATCTCTAAAAAGTAATCCTGATTAAAATTTGTAAGATCAAAGCGTTGCTCGCTTGCTTGCTTGCGATCAACAAGGCGTACCATGCCGTAATTTTTAATGCCCCATAAATCTTTGTACTCTAATTTTGGAGATTCATCAACCCATTGCCTTCCATTAAAAAATTTCCCGACAAGTGCCCCTTGTGAATTGGTATAAAGTTTAGCGACAGCTTGTCCCATTTGATAGAGATACACAGGTGTGTGCAACGGTTGAGAGTTTTTTGGGCTCTCTGAGACTACTTTGCCTTCAAATGAGATAAAAGGGATATGCTCGAGTTTTCTAAAGCTCTCGTCTTCTTGAAAATCAGTAATCGGGTTATCATCACCATCTAAGCCGTAAATTTTACCGCCGTAAAAATAGAGGGTATCACCAGGTTTGCCGATGAGCCTTTTAACCATCTGTTTTTTTGTCGGGAAAATAAATAAGTAGCGGGCTTTGTTTTCTTCCGCAGGGAGATTATCCACTGTAAAGATAGCCACATTACCCCGTTTTAAATTGTCAGAGTTGAAATAAAGGTGGTCTTCTTTGAAAGGGAAGTTAATTCCAAAACAGGTTTTAGTTGCAATGAGGCGATCTTTTTCTAATAAAGTGGGGCGCATTGATCCTGAGGGAATCTGATAATGTTGAAACCACATTTGGTTAATGAGCGCAACCACAAGAAGTGTTAGTCCTAGGCCTACGACCCATTCATTGAAAAAATCAAAGATATTTTTCTTAATCTGGCGTTTTGATTTTTGTAAAAGTGTTTTAGAGAGTTGATATGCTTTTAAAGACTCTTTTTGATTGATGGTCTCTTGTAGAGAGATTAACTCACTTTTAAATTGCTCAAAGAGATCGGGTGCTATTTTTTTGCGCTTGCGAATGAGCAAATCTTTAATCTGGTCAGCAATCTTTTTAGATTTAGCTAATTTTCTAGATTGAGCAAGGGAGTGTTTATATTTTTTAAAAAGTTTAATAAGGGGCATTTCTCTTGATAGGTCCTATAGGCTTTAAAGTCTCGACACTCATTTGGGGATATCCCGTAGGCTCGAGCATAAAATGGTACATCTTATCATGTTTTAGCATATTGTTTAAATCTTCATTTGTGACCGTAATTTTGACCTGCCTTTGGTTAGCGCTTTGATAAACTTGGCAAGGGAGTGTGATGATAGGGCCCGAGCCATCGATAGCTTTGGCAAATAAAGTAAAATTTTCAAATAAAGGGTGCGCTTTTAAGGTAAAAGAGAGCTCTCCTGATGGAATAAGCTGTTGTGACAAAAGTTCTAATGGAGGTGTTGGGAAGCTCTGGTGGATCGATTTTAAGTTAAATCCAGAGTCAATGACTCGCAATTTAACTTGAGAAAAGGAGTTCGAGACTTGGAGCCAAAAAGGGAAATAAGTAGGAACTTTTTCATTATCTTTAGCTAAAAAGATCTCTACTTTTTTTCCATCTAACTCACTGCCATCTTGAGGCCAATAGGCCTGATAAGCATCGCAGATAATCCCAGAGATCTTTTCGCCATTGGAAAAAATGGGGGGTTGCCAAACAGCTCGATCATCCCTCATCTCTGGCAAAGGAGCAGGGCCTGCTTTTCGACGATTTTGATTGTCTATTAAAGAGAATTTTAAATTAATCAGTGTGGGAAAGATCTGCTCTTGGTCATAGACTTGTTGCCAAGATTTTTGAGAAAAAGAATAGATATCTTCAATTTTGCGACTATTTAGATTCAGCTCATACATGATCCAGCTTGTATGCCCTTCAGCATCTTGATTGATCCAGTCTTGCCAATTGCCTTTAATTTGGCTTTTAAGGTGGATAGGAGCCGAGATCTCTTCAATAATGACAATAGAGCCCTGGACTTCAAATACGTGAAATAAGGTCATGGTTTTGCTTTGAGCGGTGACTAAAAAATCACCCGCTTTTGCCCCTTTAAGAGCATCACACAAGGTGATCTCATGGCTGCAAAGTTTAACAAAGCTCAATAGTAAGACTATAGTTAGTAAAAAATATTTTTTAAATTTCATCATTTCACAAAAAGTTGAAATGCATTTTAGCTTAAAAGACCCTTTTTCTCCTATCACTGCTTTATGAGGAAGAGGCTAAGATAGGCCTGCATAAGCCTGTTTAACAAATAGAGTTTAAAAGAAAGATTTTAATGAGATTTTAGAACTGATGAAAAAATTTAAGATAAGAAAAAACCCTTAATCTTTTTCAAGATTAAGGGTTCAATATTTGCTATTTACGTGCTGTTAAACCTTAAGCTTTACAAACACCCATTGGGTCATCTAGGCCGCACATAGGTGGATTTGGATTTTCAATTTTTCTGCAAACTAAGTTAACAGCTTGTTCAGCCACTTTTTTTGCTAATCGAAGAACCATTGTAACAGGAGCGTCTGTTGTGTTGCACTCGTTACTTGCCGGAATAGTAGCGTTAGCCGGAGTTGAGGCAAAACTGAATCCGTTTTCTTCTACTGTTGGCTCAAAGCTTGGCATAGTTACATTAGTAAATGTTGCTTCTAACTTTGAAGAAATCATATTAGTAATGTTTTCAACTAAAGTAGGTTGCTCAGATGCTGTGCAATTACCCATTTCTTCAACTAATCCGCACATTGGCTGTTTAGGTAACACTGGAGCAAACAACTTTTGGAAGTAATTTACTGTGCTGTCTCTAGCAGCTGCAACCATGTCAGTCATGCCTGATTGCTGTGCAAATGAAGCAACAGTTTGGTGTGCCATTGTTAAGTTTTTAAACATATTGTTTTTAACATCTTCTAGAGTAATCCCTTGATCTTTATCGCTTGCTTCAAGGTCTCCTAGAGCACAAACTGCTAAAGCAGTTGTTCCAACAATGGCTGTAGTCAGTACAAGATTTCTCAAAATATGAGATTTTGTTTTGGCTATTTCTGGGATTACCGATGGGTTCTCACTTAAAGCTGATAATTGACGATTAGATAAATTTGCTAATTTACTTTCATCAAATTTTGCGCCAATTTTTTGTAGTGCGTTTTTTGCCAGGATAATTAAAAGGTCTTTACTCATCTGGTCAATACACTCACCCATATATTCAGCATGAACTTTAGCTGCATGACGAGCTTGAGCTTCTTTAGAAGACACAACTACTTCAGATGGGAACATCTCCCCAAGTGGCATTACAAGATCCATTTCTGGTATTGCCTTAGCTGCGTGCATACTTTTTGCCGCTATCCCTGCAGCTGTTTGTCTAGCTGCTTGAGCTTTGGCAAATTTTTCTTGTGACCCAACAAGAATACGTGGGAATAAACGCTCACCTTCAGAATTTACTTCAAAAACATTTATTTCTTTAAACTGTCTATCCAAGTCGGCAATTCGCAGTTTAATATCAGATTCTCTTGCCGCATCCTGATGTAATTTTAATCGCTCGGCTTTCTCTCTAAGTTCTTGGATTGGTCGTGCCGATCTAGCTTCTAGAGCGTTAAATTGTTCTTTTGTTTCTTTTTTTGTAAAGTCTTTACCTTCTGAAGCTTCACGCAATTCATTTTCGAAACTTGAAAAATCAGCGCCTAAAGCAGTGCTAAGAGTTCTTTCTTGAATTGCACGGTCTACAGAATTACATCCATTTCGTCTTCCTTGCAAACGTTCTTTGGATGGTAGCTTAGAGAGCAGCTCTTGATCCATAGCCGTTTTTAAACGACCCTGACCAACTTTTGGAGTGAACGTATCTTGAACGGCTTGACGAGCTTCTGCATTTCTGCTTTCTCTCATAGCATCTAGAACTTGATATTTTTTTTGAGTTTCTTCTGCATCTAAACTGAAGCCATCAACAAATTTGCTCATTTCATCTAACATTATAGCTTGTCTTTGTTTTGTGAGGTCTACTTGTAGGCTTCCCATTTCTTTCGCAAAGTTTTGTGAATTTTGCGCGTTAAGTGAGCTTAATAATTGCTCAATGCCATTTTTTGTAGTTGGAACTTCTGTGATACCTATTCTTGAGCAAAATTCTTTTAAACTATTTAAACTGACAACCACATTTCTTCCTTGGAAGTTAACTTCAACGTGTTTGTTTCTTGGAGCAAATCTTCCTTTTAAACTCTTAGCGTCTAAAATGCTGATCCCTAATCTTCCTTTTTGGTCAGCTTTTTCACCAATATTAGCAAAAAAGATTCGTTCTCTGCCTTTTACTGGAATAATGTTGTTGATGTTTGTCATAATAGTTTTCCTATTTGTTATTAGTATTAGTTTTTGTTTATATTCTATTTCGTTCCTTTTTATAGTTTAGCACATATTTAGAGGTCTGTCAATATAGCATAAGTCTCTTAAAACAAGCAGTATATGTCATTATCTTTTATCGTCTTAATAATTTCTTAATAATCAGAGAATTGATGCTCAATGGTGCTTAATTAGGCGCCCATTTTGTGGCTTGGAAACTCCAAGTTAAGGGCCTTTAAAAGGGCTGTAGAAGGCTAAAATAAGGGCTTTCTTCTCAATCTATGGAGGTATAAAAAAAGCCCCTGTAGTGGTCTACAAAGGCTTTATTTACATCAGTGTTGACTTATGATTATTCGATTACTTGATCATGCGAAGGTCCGGTGGATTAATAGGGCTTGTCCCTGTCTCGGGAATCCCTCGGGGTAATAGACCACCACTCTGCATGTAATCTTTCCAGGATTCGGCTACATGATTCATCACGTAATCGGGACGTACAAAAAAGTTTTGAACGCTCTTTGGAATATTGCATATTCCATTTGAGGCGGTTTCAAGCACTGGCTGTACAATTGGTATAATGGTGTTGTTTAACAACTCGGAAGCTTTCTCTTTAGCCTGCTGGGCATAAGGGCTTAATCCATTGACTGCAAATTGTACGCTGTCTGCTGTTTGATTTAACAAAATTCGAGCAGTCGGGGCGACCATATCATAACCCGTTTGAGTAGTATTGCTTAAAAAGCTTGAAAAGCTCTCTTGAGATTGGACAAAGTCAAACAACTTTTTATTTGTATCAAGAAGGGATCTAAGGACATCAAACTGACATTGCTCACTTCTCAAGTAATGGAAAGTTTCACAAGCATATGTTGATGTTGCTTGACCCATTTGTGACATAGCTGCCCCAAAGTCCTCAAGATTTGTTGAAAAGTTACTTGCTAAATTTCCAGGTGTTAAAGTAGTCGTATTTAAATCTTTCATACCCCACAGAGCAAGGCAAGCTACAGCGAACGTTGTTGTAGCCACTGTCAACATGATGAATGCTGGAGCAGAGAGTCTGCGACTTTTTTTAGATTTAACTACTTTTGTTGGTTGATCAGTTGGTCGTGTAGGAGCTGCTGCTGTAGGTTCTGCATCTTTTGATGTTGCAATTTCTACTTCATTAGCTGAAGAATTAATTTGAGTCTGTTCTACATCTGATTGTTGAAAAGTATTGAAGAATTGCTGAATAGCTTCTATTTCTTCATCATCTTTTTGCTTGGATAGTCTTAGTAGTAATTCTTGGTGAATTTTATCAAGTGCTTCATCGCCATCATCTTCAGTCACTAGTGCTTCATTGACAGTTTTTGTTCCAATGGCTGCTTGATGGAGCTCTTCAATTGAACCGACATTTCCAAGTACTTCTCCAAAACTTTGAGGGACTTCGCCTTCTTTTAGACCGTCCATTTGTGCTTCTAAATGAGCAACCATAGCTGGATCTACAGATGAGAAATGATCCTTGACTGGTGCTTTTCGCTGTCTAAGTAGCCTTTCAAATGCTACAGAAGGTTTTGAAGTTGCTCTTGTTAAAACTTCTTGAAAATCCGAGCGTTGTTCTCTGACAAACATTCTCAGTGCTGTAGCTTCAGCCTGTTTTTGTCGCATGCCTGTACTTAATAACTGATTTGTTATAGCCTTCACTCTTGGATGATGTGGGCTAGTATTCGTAAAAGAGGGTTTTGCTTTTTTCTCTGAGGTAGTACTTTGAGCTATAGCTGGAGCAACTTCAGTAGTTTCATCTGCATCAGAGTTTAGATTTCTCATATTCAATCTAGTGAAATTGTCGACCAAATGTGGATCAACAGTTGGTAATACTCCTTCAGTGACTGCTGAAGCGTAACTTCTAGGAAGCTTTTGTGGAACAGCAGCCGGAATTGCTGATTTTTGAGAATCAGATGTTACAGAGGTATTTTTGGGTGAGCTGCTTGTGCTTACTACTGCTGGAACAGGCGAAGGTTGACTCGAAGATTGTCGTGAAGAATTAGCTGCATTTGTATGCATTGCATGAACTTGAGACATAGCGGCTTTTTGTGCTTCAGGGTTACTATTGTCCAACAGTGCAGAGACGCTGGGTCTTTCTAAAATATGTTTTTTAAGCTCGGTTTGAATGAATTTAGAATCAAAAACGATAGGTTTGTCTAGTAGTTCTAAGCCACGGCTAGTTCTTTGACACCATTTAATGAAGCTGGCTTTATTTACAGTAAGGGTTGTGCCGTCAATTTCAATGTCAATAGCTTTGCCTGCGGCTTTTTGAGCTTTTGCTGTGAGTCCTGTTAAAACTCGGATCCCTTTTTGTTGCCCAGCAACTTCATTTTCTTTAACATTAGTTAAAACAAGCCTATTTCTTTCAATGCCCCAATTTTTCTTAGTTTCAACGCGAGCCCCTAGGTTAGTAAGATTTGAATATTCAGCTTTGATTCTTGTTCTTGGTACGTTCATGTACTTTCTCCTAACTTACTCGTATAATTTATTTAGTGCCTAAATATAGTATAGCATAGATTTAGAGGTGTGTCAACATAGCTTAATTTACTCATTATCAAATACTTGCAGTTGTGTTTTTGGCAGTCTTAACAGTATTTTAATATATCTATCTAGAAGCTAGTGTTTTATGTAATAAAATTATTTTAATCTTTTCTTGAAACTTGAAGCCAAGAGGTAAATAGAGCCAGTAAAAGGGGATAAAAAATTTTATATAAAACTATTGGCATCTAATCCAATTACATGTACTAGTAAAAGTATAGTATAATAGACCAAATTTATGATGAGATTGCTCCCTTTTTTAAAAGCTAAATTATTGATAATCAGCCTAATTTTAATAGGGTTTTGCCTCTCTTCTTTTACCCTTCCTATGGGAGCTAAAGTGCAGGCAGAAACGGCCCAGGAGCCTTCTTGGCAGCAAAATTTAGATGATATCAATGAAAAGATCGTCATTTTAAAGAAATGGCAAGAAGGGTACCGGATGACAGCTGAGCAAGCTCAGTTTAAAGCCGATCGCCTTCAATTTGAACAAGACAATTTAATCGATGCTAAAAGGCTGTGGAAAGTGGCTGAAAATGCCAATCAAAAAGCTGATGATTTGCAAGTGATCATTGCCAAACTCGAAGCTCAGCGCAACGACATCTTAAGAAAACACAACCTTCCTATTCCAAAAAAGTAACATTTTAGTATGATAGTGGGATGAAAAAAAAATCCTCACTCTCAATTCTTTGTTTATTTTTGATTCTCGCAGGATGTGTTTTGACCCCTTTAAATGCTCAAGATATTGAAAGTAAAGAGGCTGAAAGGCAAGCTTTAAAAGAGAGCTTTTTGCAAAAAAGAGACTATTCTAAAGAAATTGAAGCTTTAGAGCAGAGTATTTTAGCCATGAAAAGATGGCAAAAAAAATATTACAAGCGTCAAAAGAGTCACGAAGCTAGAGCTCGCAGAATGCGTTTCAACAATAGTACTGACGGAAAAAAAGCAGAAAGTTGGGCTTTGCAAGATCGAGAAAATGTTCTTGCTCTACAAGAGAAAATTGAAGAACTCGAGCTTAAAAAACAAGAGTTGGAAGCTCAGAAATAAATGGCTTTTATTCACAACTCTTATTCCCCCTGCCTCTTAACCGATTTTTATCAGCTCACCATGGCCTATGGCTATTGGAAATCCAAAATCGCTGAGAAAGAAGCTATTTTCCATATGCATTTTCGCAGGCCCCCTTTTAATGGTGGAATTGCAGTGGCTGCAGGGCTGCAAAATCTCATTGAGATTATGGAAAACTATCGCTTTAGCGATGATGATGTCGAGTTTTTAAAAACGTTGCGCAATGAGCAAGATACCCCTTTATTCGAGGAAGACTTTTTAAAGTATTTAAAAGATCTAAGGTTAGAATGTGATGTCGATGCTGTAGAAGAAGGGGAGATTATTTTCCCTCATGAGCCACTCATTCGCGTTCAAGGCCCTCTTTTGCAATGTCAGCTTTTAGAAAGCCTTCTTTTAAACACACTTAATTTTCAAACGCTAATTGCAACTAAAGCGGTGCGTCTTTATCTGGCAGCAAACGAAGGGGCTATTTTTGAATTTGGCTTTCGCAGAGCTCAAGGAATAGATGGAGCTGTATCGGCTTCAAGAGCTGCCTACATTGGCGGTTGTGTTGGCACTTCAAATGTTATGGCCGGAAAATTATACGGGATTCCAATTAAAGGAACTCAAGCCCATAGCTGGATTTTAGCTTTTGATGAAGAGAAAGAGGCCTTTGAAGCGTTTGCACAAACACAGCCTGATAATTGTCTTTTTTTAGTCGATACCTACAACACTATAAAGGGAATTGCGCAGGCTATTGAAGTAGGCAAACAGTTAAAGCAGCAAGGGAAAAAATTCTTAGGAATTAGATTAGATTCGGGCGATTTGGCTTACTTAAGTATTGAAGGGAGAAAAATGCTAGATCAGGCGGGTTTTACTGATGCGATGATTTTAGCCAGCAACGAATTAGATGAGACCATTATTCGCGATCTGATTTTACAAGGTGCTAAAATTACAGTCTGGGGAGTGGGGACTAACTTAGTCACTTCAGGCGGACAATCTGCTTTAGATGGGGTCTATAAGATCTCGGCATTAAAGTCAGAAAAAGGGGAGTGGACATACAGATTAAAACTCTCTGAGCAAATGCATAAGACGACAAATCCTGGGATGATGCAGGTGAAGCGCTTTATTTCTGATGGAAAATATCAAGGCGATGCCATTTACAATCAATTGTCGCCACCTACAAAAAATTGGAGTTTTGTCGATCCTTTAGATCCAACAAAAAGAAAGACGTTTCCAATCGATTACCCTTCAAGAGATTTACTCATTCCTATTTTTAGGAAGGGAAAAAAAGTTTATCAATCTCCACCTTTGACTAAAATACGGGAGAAGACCCTTTCAGAGTTGTTGTTTTTTCACCAAGGACATAAGCGCTTTTTATTCCCTCATCAATATCCTGTGGGACTGGAAGAAAAACTTTATCAACTCAAAATACAGTTAATCGAAAAGATAAGGCGGACTAATTGAAGCAAGCTCTTGTTGTTATTGATTTACAAAATGACTTTTTGCCAAATGGCAGTTTAGCTGTTACAAATGGCGATCAAATTATTGAACCGATCAATCAATTGATGCTACATTTTGATGTGGTTGTCGCTTCTCAAGATTGTCACCCCAAAAATCATATTAGCTTTGCTAAAACTTGGGCAAAAAATATAGGGGAAGTTATTTTTGAAAAAGGTGTCGAGCAAAAGCTATGGCCCATTCATTGCGTAAAAGATACTTTTGGTTCTCAATTTCCAACATCTTTTAACTCTTCATTAATTGATAAAATTTTCTACAAAGGCTGTTTAGAAAAAGTAGATAGCTATAGCGTGTTTATCGATCAGCAAGGCTCTCAAGCAACCGATATAGACTCTTATCTTAAATCTCAAGATATCCACCATTTAACTTTTGTTGGACTTGCAACGGACTATTGCGTTAAAGCCTCAGTGCTCGATGCTCTGAAATTAGGTTATGAGGTGCAGGTGATTTATGATGCTTGTAGGGCAGTTAATATTCATGCAGATGATGAGAAGAAAGCTTTAGAGGAAATGAAAAAGAAAGGGGCTTGCCTCATCTCATTTAAAGAAATGTTACAGGCAAGCCCAAAAACAGTTAGTTTTTAAAAAGTGGGTCGATTGCAGTGTCGTAGACGTCGCGGTTAATTCCGTCATTCTTAAAAGCGTTGAAAGAGAGATCCTTTAAGAATTCTGGCAAAGATTCATCTTGAGTTTTGACGAGCAAATCTTGCACCGTTTCAACCATTTTGTCGTTGATTGCTTTTAGTTGTGGCATAATCTCAGTTTTGTAGTCTTTTACATTTTCAAAACCTTGAATTCCCTCTTTTTGGAAAAGGGCAAAGTCTTGTTTTTGCAAAAGCTCAGAAGCGTTATTTTGAGCTTCTAAAAAACTTTTAATTTGAGCGTCATTGCCACTTAATTTAGCATCGAGGCTTTCAAAATCTAATGGTTGGTCATTGAGATGATTGGTCCATTTATATTTAGCCACTTCATGCATTAAGTTTAAGCGCTCTTGCATTAAGACAAATAAGACTTCAAGATCTTGAACAGTTGCATTTAGTTGAGCAGATTCTTCAATTACAGGAGCTGTTTGTTCTGTAGGTTGAACCGCAGTTGAAGCCTTTAAAAAAGATGCTCCGCCAAAAGCGATCACCGCACACAGTATTCCACATAAGATAAGTTTCATTTTTTTCATTTTTTCCCTCTACTTTAACAATTTTATAATTTGTAAACTAAATTGATCCCATGGCGCAATGGAATTAATAGATTCTCAACACGATAATCTTTACTGATGAACTCATTGAGCCTTGTCATCGTCTCGTGTTTAGTCTCTGTTGGAGAAATAACCTCTCCATTCCATAAAGCATCATCAATGACCATTACACCGCCTGGGCGAAGCTTTTGAACTAAGATCTCATAATAATCGGCATAGGGTCTTTTATTAGCGTCAATAAAGGCTAAATCAACAGGTTGATCTATCTCTTTTAATAAATCTAAAGCATCTCCAAAAAAAAGTTTTACTTTATGCCCTTGCGGGTGATTTTGGATATTACTCTGTGCCATTGCTGCATATTCTAAATTATTCTCATAAGTTCTCACTTCTCCATCATCGCTCATCGCTTCTGCCAAAGAGAGAGCCGAAAATCCCACATAAGTGCCAACATCAATGGAGAGCTTTGCTTTTGTCATTTTAGCTAAAAAAGCTAAAAAGGCGCTCACGAGTGATCCACTTAACATATGCGAGGAAGGAAGTTGTTGAGTCTTTTTTTGAATTTGTGATAAGTGGGAGGATAATGGCTTAGAGTGTTTGGTTAAGTATAGATTTAATTGATCAGAAAGCATAAATTTTATTTTATTTTAAAGCTTAAGTATACCAGATAAGTTTGTTAATTTCAAATCTAGAGATCAAAAAATGAGTACTTTAGTTTTTCCTCCACAGCCTCTTGTATACCAAAATGAGACTAGTCTAGTAAATATTTTAAAAGCAAATATAGCTCATAATCCGCTCAATTTAGTGACGCTGATTATCTTTGTTTTAGCCATCATCCACACTCTTTTTGC
>CAZJSX010000028.1:0-11501 GCA_964548845.1 uncultured bacterium
CTGCCCCTGTTCCAGTAATCGAGCCAGCAAATGTTCCATCTGCTCCTTGTGTGATGGTCAATGTGTTGTCATTCAAAGCAATGGTGCCACCAGCGCCACTCAATCCACCAATAGTTCTCGCGCCAGTTGCTGCTGCAATCGTTAAAGTACCCCCATCCATGATTAAAGGAACCGTACTCGCACCAATCGTTCCACTGCCACTGAGATTAAGCTGACCTCCAGACATTGTTGTTGTTCCGGTATAGGTATTAGCACCTGTTAAAGCTAAAATAAAATTCCCACTTTTACTTATTCCACCTCCCGTTCCTACTATAGTTCCTTGATAAATATAGTTTTTTGCTGGCGATGATGTATCTGATAGATTTAGAGTATTATTGTTTAAATTTAAAACCGAAGATGTTGAAAGACCTGTTAAACCAGTAGCTGATTTATTCCCTGCATCTTGAGGTATAGTCAGATTCCCCCCATTTAGATCTATGGCACCTAAACTGCCACTAGCAGTAAGTATCATTGTCCCTGCATCTACCGTGATTGTCCCTGTGTAAGTGCTAGTACCACTGAAAGTAAAAGTACCCGAACCTCTCTTATAAATTCGAGCTACTCCAGTTTCACCTGGCCCTGTTATTGTACCCGAAAAAGTACAGTCGTTATTATTCGATCCAAAAAATAAATTTTGATCCGGCGTCATATTAATCGTACCCGAGCCATTGATATCTCCACAAGAGAGCGCCCGACTGAAACCATTTAAAAGATCAACTGTAAGTGTTCCATCAATAGTACAACTTGCTGTTGAACCAACAGCACCTGAACCTGAAAAAGCAGCAACAAATTCTCCTTGTGATACAGTCGTTACTCCTGAATATATTCGTGGACCACTTGCAGTAAATTTTCCTAGACCTGTCTTTCTAAATCCCCCTCCTGATAACGTTCCTGACAAATCCATTTGACAATTCTCAGCTATATCAAAGGTGCCCAGAGTGAACGGTAGTGCTATATTAACACCTGAAGTGGTCACAGCAAGAAATGTAGCACTAGATGTTAAGCTTAAACCAATAGTCCCGCCTTCATTTAATGAAATATTGCCACTAGATAATGTCATGAAGTTGCTTCCCGAAGCACCTTTACTTAGCGACAAATTGCGTATGGTATGCCCCCCTATAACAAAGGTAAACGCCCCGCCAAAATTAGAATTTAAAGTGGCATCATCACCAGAATCTGGGATTCCTGTTGGGCTCCAATTTGTAGAAACGCCCCAATCTCCAGTACTAGCTGAAGGGGCAATCCAATTATAAGCTGTAGAGGCAATTTGTAATTTGCTAAAATAAAATAGAAGTAAAATTACAGATGATATTTTAATAACGCGCTGTCTCAAAAAACTATACCCCATAAAACAATGATATGCTTAAGCAACTATTTTTAAAAGAGATCAAAAGGTTTTGAATTTGCTTCATACATACCGAAATTATAGCTTGGCTTTAGCTTATTCATAAGCTCAATTTGATACTCAATATCCAACTTCTAATTAAATTGAAATAGTAAAACCAAAAATAAAAAAGACTCTATGGCAAATTCGCCATAGAGTCTTGTGGGGAATATGTGCGGAAAATTTAGTTAAAATTGATGTTTTTCAAAGAAAACTGATACAGGGGTCCAAAACTATGCTGAACTTGATCAATGATGTTTTCTTTAGAGTGCTTTTCAAGTGCCTTTTGAATACGGGCCGTGCACTGAATCATCCGATTGAATCTCATTGCATTAGCAGGGCGCTGACGCACAAGCACAGGAAGAGCAAAAAGTAAAAGATTGATCTTTTCTTGATCTTCTTTTGTAAAGTGCTTTCCTTGCAGCAACTTAATGAACATATAGAGCTGACAACTTGCTGTAGAACTCACATCCAAGCCATCTTTACAAGTGATACTAAAAGAGTCACAGTTTGTAATTTCAATGAGTTTGAGAGTTAGAAACTGATAGACAATTTCAATGAAATCTTGCCGCTCTTTTTGAGTTAAGCTGGATTTACTTTCAAAGAAAAAGCGGTGAACTTGTTGAATGAGTTTTTCAATAAATCCATTAAAGACTTTCTCTTCAATCCACTGAGGGAAGTAAAACCCACTCTCTTCTGAGTGGAGTTGAAAAACAATCTGCTTAAAGAAATGCCCTGCCGATGATAGATCCTGATAAGCTCCGCTTTGATTATAAAAATCAGAGTCTTTACAAAAAGTAACCACGTTGATGTTTTCTAAATACTGGCCATTTTTTGGCAGAGTCTCTAGAAATTTTGCACGTGGACGCTCTTTCCAAACCGTTCTATCTTGAGTGTTGATGATCAGATGGTTTTTTTTCTCTTTAGAGTTTTTAAAGCCATCGAGCATCCCCATAAATTCAGGGTCTATCTCTACTTTTGTCACCCGCTCTTGACGAGTTGGTGATGGCAAGCGGAGCATTGAAATAGCTTTATGATCAATCTTTAGTTTTTGCCATTCAAAAGGCAGGTTTTGCATCATTAAGGTGTCAAAACGATCTAGATCATTTTCTTGCATGATTTTAAGTGTTTGATAAAGTGGCCCAACTGGGTAATTCATCAAATATCTGCTCACATGAAGATAATGAGTTTGCAGACTCTCTAGAATTGGAAGTGCATGAGAAGCATGCTTATCTTTTTTGTTAACGGCAACCTTACCTTCTTCAAAAATGTCATCTAAAACTGAGCCTAAGCTTTGCTGATCCATTTTCTGAAAGAAAAGTGACCATGAAAGAATATGAACGATATCTAAAATTGAAGTTAAGAAAATGTGGGATGATGGAGGGGGGAAATCTTTCAATTTTTGATACTCGAACGAGCTTAAGGCTGACCTTAAATAATATTGAAAATCGACGTAATAAGCAGTCGAGCATTTAATCGGGCTAAACTGCAATTGATTCTTAGTATTCGAGGCCATCATCAATGCCATAACCGCCATGCTAATGGTCGAGACAATTTCCATGTCGCGATAACGCATCGCCTCTTGATAGAAGTTCTTTAAATAAGGTTTAATCTCTTTCAAGATATTTTTAGCCGATAAAGATAGGCTGTGATCATACCAACCCATCAAACCTTCTAGAGGGTCTCTTAAAGACTCTCTTCCTAAAAAATTGCTGAAATTACAGGCGAGCTTTAAATTTCTGATAAAATTTTGGTTGTAAAAACGAGAGCCATCATCGCGCTCTAAATAAAGCAGCTCATAGGAATCATCGTGTTTAATTTTATCGATGTCTAAAATAAATTGCTTAGCTCTTTGAAAGTCTTCATCTTCTTCTTCAACTGGATGCTTAATAGACTCTAGCTGGCGCTCTTTACGGCTTAAGTCAATCAACGAGACTTTTTCTTGATCTTCAACAGCGATCCTTTCTTTATAAAACTTGGTCAATTGCTGGTATTCATCAAGCTCTTCAACCCCATTGCGATGAACCCCTTCGAAAAGATGGGTGAAATTTTTAAGATTGTCGGTAGCTTTACCAACAAGTAGCATCATTTTTTTAATCCCTTCCTGGCTTTTAGGATCATAAAAACGGTTAAAATCTTTAGTATGAAAGTCTTTGACGTACTTTAAAACAGCCTTAAAGGTATCTTCGACAACAACTTCAGTCTTGTGTTGGTTTTTTTCCTCAAGCCACTGTATGCCCTCTAAGGGTGAGTTTTGCTCTTCTTCTTCACTGTGCTGAATAATTAAGTGGTCTTCAACAACCCCTAAGCGGTCATTAACCCCAAGTTCTGCTAAACTGGATAAGTTTTCAACGGCTTCTAAAATGCTAAGATCGTTATGGTCATCAGAATCGATAACTCTAACTTTATGATTACGAGACATACAGCCCCCTTTTATTATTTAGTATCTAACTTTATTATAAGAACTATTAGTATTTATTTTACAAACTATTAATAATATTTATTATTACTAATTAATTAGTTAACTATTAACAATTTATAAAATAATTATTTCACTTAAATTAAGTGACTTATGCAATCTTTATTTATAATGAGCAACGGGTAAGGGCTTTAGTAAAAAACGTGCGTTTAGCGCCCTTTTCTCAACTCCCATAAATAATTTACCAATTTATTAATAAATAATCAAGTAAATAAATTACTAAACAACTAATAATCATTACTTTAATAAACTATTACACGTAATTTAGTTAACAAACAACCACATTCAACTTAATTCTTTAATCAAGAAAGTTTTAGACAAAAAAATTGAAGCAGAGTTATAAGCATAGTTTTTAAAGTAATAGATTAAGGCTTATGCATGGAAAGACTGAATGTGGCTCAAAAATTAATTAAAAGCCATTTGGTGTCAGGCAACATGATCCCCGGTGAAGAGATCGGCTTGAGAATTGACCAAACTCTAACTCAAGATGCAACAGGAACCATGGTGATGTTAGAACTTGAGGCGATGAAATGCCAGGGAGCTAAAACTCAAGTCTCCTCCCAATATATAGATCACAACCTTCTGCAAACTGACTTTAAAAATCCTGATGACCATCTTTTTTTACGCAGCGCCTGCCAAAAATTTGGAATTCACTTTAGTCCGGCAGGAAATGGAGTGAGCCATCCTGTGCATATGGAGCTCTTTGGCAAGCCCGGAGCAACCCTTTTAGGCTCAGATAGCCACACCTGCGCTGGTGGCTCGATGGGAATGCTAGCTATTGGCACTGGAGGATTAGAAGTGGCGCTTGCTATTATGGGAGAGCCCTTTTTTGTCAGGATGCCAAAAATTATGGGGGTACATCTTAAAGGGAAACTCCCCGCTTGGGTCTCTGCAAAAGATGTTGTTTTAGAAATGCTTCGAAGACATAAAGTCACAGGTGGCGTTGGAAAAATCATTGAATATTACGGCTCAGGATTGAAATCTTTAACTGCAATGGATCGCCATGTGATTGCTAATATGGGAGCTGAACTTGGAGCTACAACAAGTGTTTTTCCATCTGATGATGAAACTAAAAAGTTTTTAAAGCAGCAAAAAAGAGTTCAAGATTACAAGCCCTTAAAAGCTGATTTGATGTGCAAATATGACGAGCATGATGAAATTAATTTATCTGAACTTGTCCCACTCATTGCTCTACCATCTAGCCCAGATAATGTTGTAGAAGTTGCTCAAGTTGCAGGCAAAGAAATTTATCAAACGATGATTGGATCTTCAGCAAATCCTGGATTTAGAGATTTTGCAATAGCTGCCCAAATTGTCAAAGGCAAACACACTCATTCTGGCGTCTCTTTTGACATCAACCCCACTTCTAGACAAATTTTAGAAAACCTGGTGCTCTCGGGCCATCTTGCCAACTTAATCCATGCAGGCGCCAGAATTCATCAAGCCGGTTGCAATGGCTGTATTGGAATGGGTCAAGCTCCAGCAACAGATAAGATTAGTTTACGCACCGTTCCTCGCAATTTTCCAGGCAGATCTGGAACAAGCGATGACTTAGTTTATTTATGCAGCCCAGAAACTGCGGCTGCTTCTGCATTAACAGGTGTAATTACAGATCCTCGCACCTTAGGTATTTCTTATCCTAAAGTTAAAATCCCTAAAAAGATGACTCTGAATAAAAATTATGTCGTAGCACCTAATCTCGATCAAGAAAAGAACAAACTAATGATGGGACCTAATATTAAACCGCTACCGAAATTTGAACCGATTAAAGAGTTAATCAAAGGACCTGTTCTACTCAAAGTCAAAGATAATATTTCAACTGATGAGATTTTACCAGCTGGGACGAAAGTTCTTCCGTACCGCAGTAACATTCCTGAAATTTCTAAATTTACTTTTCATCAAGTCGATCCCACTTTTTACGAGCGAGCTATTTCAAGACAAAAAGAGGGCTTTTTCATTATTGGTGGCGACAACTATGGTCAAGGATCTTCTAGAGAACATGCAGCCATTGCTCCAAGATTTTTAGGACTACAGTGTGTGATTGCTAAATCATACGCCAGGATCCATCGCAAAAATCTCATTAACTTTGGAATTCTCCCTTTAACTTTTAGCGACCCTAAAAGCTACGATCTGATTAGTCAGGGTGATGAGCTTGAAATTTATAATATCTATGAAAAGATGCAGCATGAAGCGCAAATTGAAGTGCGCAATGTGACTAAAAATAAACATTTTTTTGCCTCTCTTGAACTCACTGATCAAGAGATCAATATGATGAAAGTAGGTGGATTGATTAATTTAATTTACCGCAAGCAAGCTAAAAAAAACTAGCTCATAGCAATAATGACAACGGACATGAACCCCATCCCCAAGGTCTCAACGAGACTGACAACACTTAAAGGGATGTCTAGTTTTGTCCCCATACAGGCGCAGCGAAACTGCTCGTTCCTAAATAGAGCAATGGCCACTCCAATAAGACTAACAATCATCAATAGCAACGTGAAGATTGCAAAAACAATCACGAGGAAATGGGCCAAAAATGCAAGGGCAATAAGAAGCTCTAAAAAAGGATAGGCGTAGCTATAAACTTTTGAATACTTAGCTACGATGTCATACTGAGCAAAACCATGACTAAATCCTTTTAAATCCCAAAACTTTAATGTGGCTAAGAATAAAAAGAAAAAACCAGAGAATTCAACCATGAAAGCTCGGCCTCCAGGACCTGGGATATGGGGCAATTGAGTAAGAGCCGCAATAGCTGAAATTAAAATAACAACAATTAAGGGCCAATACCTTTTCATAACTACCTCTTTTGAATTAATTTAACCTATAAAAGTTTAGGCTCAATAATTGCCAGGAGAAAATTTTGTTTATAAGCCGCTAACATTTAGCATTATACTATCCTGATCTTCCAATTGTTTGAATTGATGGGCAAAAAGATCTCGCTTATCTTTCACTTCTTGTTCACTTAAAGTCCCCATTAAAGGAGAGACTAAAATGCGAGCTAAGATCCCAATAGTTGTATAATCGTTCTCTTTTCTTGGGAAAAAATGATAGTGAACATGCATCACGCTTTGCCCAGCCGACGTTCCATTTTTCTGCCAAATGAAATAGCCTGTGGAGTCAAAAGTATTTTGCGCCACCTGATAGAGCTTGGCAATTGCTTGATGAATGTGAACAGTTTCCTCTTGAGATAGATCTTGTAAAACTTCAACATGCCTTTTAGGAATAACAAGGCAGTGCCCATTTAAAATGGGCTTATAATCAACAAGAGCAATCACATAGTCATCTTCATAAATTTTTTGTTTCTCAAGGACTGCTTGATTACAAAAATGACAAGAAGAAGATTCATTTGCATAGATTAAACTACTCATAAGTAAGCCTACAATCACTATCATTTTATATTTCATATGAGCCACTTTTAGTAAAATTAATTGGCCATATAAACTTTAATTATTTTTTGCGGCTCTTTAGGCTTATCGCGACTATCTGTTGGAACTTGTTCGAGCTTTTGAACCACATCATAACCCTTAACCACTTCTCCAAAGATCGTGTGCTTGTGATTGAGCCAAGGTGTTTTAGCCGTAGTGATAAAAAATTGACTTCCATTAGTATTTGGACCGCGATTGGCCATAGCTAAGATACCTGCTTTATCAAAGACAAGTTCTGCACTAAATTCGTCTTCGAACTCTTTACCCCAGCACGACTTTCCACCAGCACCTGTTTCTGTGGGGTCTCCTCCTTGAATCATGAATCCTTCAATGATTCGATGAAAGGCAATACCATTGTAGTACCCTTTTTTAACTAGGGTGATAAAATTTTCACAAGCTTTAGGAGCTTGATCGCATTTTAATTCAATTTCGAAGTTTCCTTGTGTTGTTTCAAACACAACTTTTTGATTTTTAGTATTCATAGGTGACTCTGCTTTTAAAAAGTTAAAACAAAATAAGCTTAAAAAAATGACAAACCATTTTTGCATATAAGACCTTTAGCGGTTTAAATATTTTCTAAATGTTCGATTAATGCCCCATAGTTTGGCTCTTGGGTGATTTCATGAACAAGCTCTTGATAAAGAACTTTATTATGCTCATCTAAAAGGATGACACACCTTGCAAGTAAACCCTTTAAAGGGCCATTTTCAATTAACAATCCATAATCTTTACCAAACGTAGAATCGTAGGCAGAAAGGGTAACAGCTCCCTTAAATCCTTTTGAAGTACAAAATCGACTTTGTGCAAATGGGAGGTCTTTAGAAATGTGAATTAAAACAAGGTCACTAAAATTTTTCAGTCGATGTTGAAACTCTTCAACAGATTTAGCGCAAACACCCGTATCTAAACTTGGGAAAATATTAAGAATTTTCATTTTTCCTTCAAAAGAATTTAGACTAACTCTTTTGAGATCTTGCGCCACTAATTCAAAATCTTTTGCCGTTTGATTTTCTTTTTGGCCACTGCCACTAACTTTAATTGCTTCGCCTTTGAAAGTAACCATATTCCCTTCCGTTTTATTGTTTGACACCATAATGATGTCATAAGAGACAAAAAAAGGGATTGTAACAGGCCCTTTTAAAAAGATCCATCCTAAAAATGCAGCGGTTAAAAGCCCATTTCCTATAAAAAAATCTTCCTATTAGCAACTGATGAGATCCGATGTTTTTAACAAATTGGTCAAAAAAATGTTTTAATTGGATTGTGATTTGCCAAATTTTGATATTTATGTTGATTAATCTCTGAAAATTACTTATTAATTGAGATAGAAATCTTAATTAAAACATAAATTTTGCATGAAAAACAAAATTAAATATTTATTTTTTGCCTGTTTGATTGGCACTGCTGCGACTGCTGTTTGGTACTACCATCAATCTCTGCCAACTAAAGTCTTATCGGGCAAGAAAATCTCCTACCCCCAAATTGATCAGACCAAACTCTATTCTCAGCTTACCCCTTTAACAACTAAACAGCTTCTAGAAATGCATCAAGCTGGCCTTGAAGTACTCAAATGGCAAAAACTTCTAGATAAAGCCGATCTAACAGTTATGGGAGATATCATTAAGGATCATGAGTTTTATGTAGGCAAGCGCTACCCTGAACAATCCACTGTCGACTATGACTCTAAATGCTCTTACTTTTATCATTCGCACAGACCAAAAGAACATGGCCACTTTCATATTTACTTTTCAAATGATGAGATTATTAGCTCTCTGCAACCTTATGCAAAGTGGAACAAAAAAACAAATCACACTCATCTAGTTGCTCTATCCATGCATCCCGATGGAGAGCCTATTGGTTTATTTATCCCCAATCAATGGGTCACTAAAGACAATTGGTATTACCTCAAAGATATGAGCGTCATGTTAGACAGTTATGAAATTGGCCACCCCTATCCTTCTTGGCCCAGCAATCAATGGCTCAACAACATGCTGAAACTATTTAGACCTCAAATTGAAGAGCTGATAACCGCTAGAGATCAATTTTTCCTAGAGTCTGGAAATCTCTCACGCAGAGCTTTAAAAAATAGAAAAAATGAAATTATTGTAACTGAGAATATTTCAATTGATGGTCAAATGGATATGATTGAGAAGATATTAGATGAAAGAGGCATTGCTAAATCTCCTACCACTTCTTAGTTACTTTCAATTTAATCAGAAAAAAAGAAAGGCCCCTAAATAGGGGCCTTTCTTTGCGTTTATAAACTCACTTTATAAAGTGGTTAGTATAAACTAATATGTGTAGCATGAGTAGCAAAAGCTTCTGCTTTATTTTTTGCATACTCAGCACGAGGAGCCACATATAATTGCTCATTTTTTCTCAATGCTACAATCTGATCCGAAGATTGATTTAACCAATTCACAGTTAGAGAATTTAAATAACTTCCCAAACTAGATACAATTGAAGTTACACCGACTGCTAAGCTTGCGTAGCATACTACAGTTGCAGCATTAGGGAGTAAATTATCAAACCAGCTCGTTACTAAAGCACATGTGCCTGTTTGAGGGTTTGAATCTTGAACAATGACATTCACATGCTGAAATAAAGGCTTTTCGAATTTAAATCCAGTAAGTGGCTCTTGCCAGCCCAAGCATAATCCTGTTACGGCTGCTATGGCAAAGCTTGAAGCTGCACGAACAAGTTGAGCTTTACTTTTTTGAATATAGTAGTGTTCAAGATTTGACAACTTGACTTCTTTTACTGCATCAGCTTCTTGAAAAAAAGCTTCTACTCTTGTTTCTCTATTATTAGTTGTAATAGTTGACATAGTACACCTCCTGTTGTAAAGGTGACGCTAAGCATATCCTATGTTAAATATTTTGTTAAGTTAAATTTTAAATTTTATTAAGAATAATTAATTTAAATTTGATTTAAAATAATCATGAAACAACTATAATATTTCTGATTTTTTTCACCTGAATCATGAAAAATATTTATCTTTTCTTAATATAATCTAAGTATTATTTTGGGTTAAAATAAAGGTGAGTCAGGGTGAATCCATGAGTTCTTTTTTAATCATCAATGAACGAGGTCCTAACTTTTGGGATCCTACTGTCATTAGCCAAAAGACAAGCTATGCGAGCTATAAAGAAGGTCAGCACCAAGTTTTAGGTGATCTTGAAGCTCAAAAAATGCTGACTGATTTAAAAGGCAAAAGAGTTTTATTGTTTATTCACGGTTTTAACAACACTGAAAAAGACCTCTCCTCACACTATAAGGTTTTAGAAAACCAACTCTGTAAAATTAAGATGGAAATCTCTTTTTTTGAGCGCATGAAATGTTTACTCTGGCGTTGCATGGGATATTCTGCTCAAGAAGCTTATGCAAGCTACCGAGCTTATGATGTCATCATTGGATATTCATGGCCAAGCTATCACAATGAAAGTTATTATTTTCACGCTAAAAAAAATGCTAAAGAGGTCTCAGACAAACTTTTTACACACTTATCGCAAATTACAAACTTAGCTAAAAAAGTAGATATTATGGCTCATAGTATGGGTAATTACTTGTTATTTGAAAGTTTACTTAAAAATAACGAGACACCTATCAAGATCAACCATATTTACTCTATTGCGCCAGCAGTTCACGACAACACGTTAAATGAAAATGGAAAGTACCGCAAAATTATTGACCGCTGCACTAAGCTGTTTATTTTTCATTCTCATCATGACGCTGCTTTAAATTGGCCTTATTATATTGCCGAAAAAGGCAATCAAGCTTTGGGACTTTTGGGCCCCAATTTTAATAAAAGTGATCATCATCATAAAATCCAAGTGATCAACTGCTCTGATATTGTTAAAGGGCATTCACAATACTTAATCACAGACGACTTTTATAAACACATCGCTTAATCAAGAATAAGATGAAGTAGTTTTGTGAATAACAACTCTCTTTGAGATTGATTTTTAACAAGTGGTTCATAAATATCTTTTCTGGCCTTGCAAAAACTAGGGCTCATTTCGAAATGAATTCCACTTAAAAGAGCTTTTCCTTTACCTACTTTGCACATCACTATAGCGGGCACTTTTTTAATTTCTGCATTCATATAATAAGCCAGAACTTTAACTGCGGGGGAAAAGTCTTTGGCATTTTCGAAATAACATCCCCCATT
>CAZJSX010000029.1:0-11255 GCA_964548845.1 uncultured bacterium
ATATACTTATTACTTTAAATCGACCCATTAGCCCAGGCCCTGCCCCTTTCATAGTCACGGCACACTTTAAGGGAGGCTTTCAATTTCAAACTTACTTTGACGAGCAAGAGCTGGCTAAGCTTCAAATCCAATGGCGACTTAGCTATTAAAGAAATAAATAGTATTTTGCTATTTTTGAAGTTATGATATGATGTAGGGTAATTATTACAACTTAAATTTAATTATGACTTTAACTATCAATCCTTTGTTCAATAGCATTAGAAGCCAATCTTTGGATCTTCATCATCAAAAAAAGGGACTCCAAACTCTCGAGAAAGAAATTAAATTGGCCAAAGAAATTAACTCAAAAGCTTACCAAGAGATGCAAGATAACAACCACATCTTAAATTGGGAAAATCACCCTAATAAAGAGCTTTTAGATCGCCTTTATGCCCTAGACTACTTCGAAGGGAAAGAAAAAGCTTATCGCTTTGAAACTCCTGAACAAATAATGGCATTCCAACAAAACCTACAGACTTATCTCAGTGAGAGTATGGACACTCAGCAACTGAGCAAAAATAGAGTTCAAGAAGCTCAAAATGAGCTCATGCACTTTCAACAAGAGATCTTAAGCATCATTCGCCAACTTGGCGAGTGCATGGCAACTGTCAACCGCCGCATGTAAGCCAACCCAATTCTTTGTGCTGAAAATAGATTAAAGCGACTTCATCTAGAAAATACTTGCTCAAATTATTCGCACTCGTTTAAAGAAAGCTTATTAGGTTATAAGCTATGCATGAGTTTGACGATCACTATAAATTTATCCCGAAAAAAATTTTAAGTTCTCATAGCGATCCTATTTTATTTCCTATCCACGCCACCGAGTTAAACGAAGATCTTCTTAAGAACCTCAAACTACTCAAATCTCTCATCCAAAGTGAAAAGGTCAAAGAGAGCCATTTTAACTCTTCCAAAGAACCCTCCCAAACTATTAGACATCTTCAGGATAAAATAATCCACGAGCTTTATGATTACAGCGTAGATAAACTAGCTTCCTTTTCGATCCCGCAAGAGTATTTTGAGGATTTTTATGAGCTCTTCATTGCTGCATGGAGAAAAAAAGTTCACAACAACTATGCAAAAATTATCCCATTTAAAAACCTAGTTTTTTCTAGGCAGTCGTTTCGAGCTTTTATCATTGCTGCCTCTTTAAACGTGACTTTGTCTGCACTGCAATTAGAAAATTGCAATCTGGGAGAGGCAGAAATTAAGATGCTTTGCATGTTGATCAAAGTACATCCAACTCTGGAACATCTCAACTTAAATAATAACCTTTTAGATGACCACTGCTTTTCATTGCTCACACATGCTCTTAAAGATAATTCAACGATTATCGATTTAAGTTTAGCGCAAACTCAAATGAGTGACAAAGGGGCATATGGTTTAATTGGAGTGATCAAAAAAGGAAATTTGAAATCTCTAAATATCGAAAAGAACTCTTTTAAAAAAGAGACCATAGAGGCTTTAGAAAAAATAGCTCGTCAAACTCTTTGTCATTTAATCTTTGACGATTTGTTAATCGATTAATCATTACACTGGAGTTTTTTGCTGTAATTTTTCACTGATGCGATCAACAGCTTCATGAACTTCTTGACTCACAATCTCGACAACATCTTCAAAATGGAGCGATTGGTTTAACATTTCATGAACCATATCATTTGTCTTATTGAGCTCATCAATGGCATGATTTACTTTTTTCTGAGCATCCTCTAGCCTGCTCTCCAATTTTTTATTGATCCCCTTTGCAGCATCTTTGAGATACTTTGCAGCTTCATCAATTAACTGATGAATCGTATGTTGATTTTCAATTGCGGCTCTTTCCAAAGCTTTTGATGTTTCTTTGCTGGGAATGACTAATCCTTCTTCTTTTTCTTCAACAACTGGATATACTTTGTTAGAAGGCGCTGATTTCAAAGAAAAAGAATGCGACGATAATGGTGGTAATGAGGGGTGCTTTTCTTGCTGTGATGATAGCTGAGATAACTTCTCTGTAAGAGTTTCTTCGGCAATTCGATCGATTGCAATATTGGCTTGAAGTTTTAGAACTTTGTTGATGAAAAAATTGGAGGCTGATGGCTTTTTAAGGTCGATCACTCTATCGATCATTTCAGACGCCACATCTCTTCTATCTTTAGGTTCAAGCAAAACAGATAGCGCATCTATTTTTTTAAATATTTCTCTCATCACCTCTGTAATATTTGTGACAGTAATGGCCTCATTTTGATATACCTGCACGATGCTAGCAGTCATCTCTTCTATCATTTGATCAGTTAAATCAGTTTTATTTTTTGAAATGTCTCGTTGTGAATACATCGTTTTATTAAACGACTGTGAACTGTCAATCTTAACCATGTTGTTTCTCTCTAAACCCTTCATTAACTCAAAAAAAGATTTCTATCGTATTGATGAAGCTAAAATCTGTAAAGAGATAAACAAAAAAATAGTGAATTTATTTTTTCAAAAATCAGTGAAAATATTAAAACAACTTATAAATGAAAACAGGTCTAAAAACAAAAAAAGATAGACACAATGTGCCTATCTTTTTTAAGACAAATAAATTTGTAACTTAAGATCAAATCAAACTATACTTTAATGTCAGTTGGTTGAATTGAAACAGCTTCTTGAGCCATTTTAGCGGCAATTTGACTTAGTGTTAATTGTTCAACTTTTGATTCAACAACAGCTGGTGCTGCATCGTGTGCAACTTCACATGTAACTGTTGCTGCATCTACATTTACATTAGCTGATAAATGTAATGAATGTACTGAAGGTGATGATAAATTTACTGATGAAACCATAAAATTACTCCTTATTTTAGTTTTTATAATGGCTACAAAAAGTCTGATATTATAAGAATCCATTCCAATATTTCGCAATGAAATTGCACTCTGAAAAAGCTCCCTAAAATAAGTCATTTAGCTTTATTTTCTTCTGTTTAATTACCCTTAAACACCCTCTCTTTTAGCCTTGACTTTTTAACATTTTTTTAGTAAAATGTTAGTATGGATACGTTACAACTTTGCTTAAGTAAGCTAAAAAACATCTTTAATTTGCCTGCTTTATTACCGTCAGGTAAGGACGCGAGCTGTACGATTATTATGGAAGATCCCAAGCCCCTAGTAATTACCTTCCTCTTTGGTCAAAATGTAGAGGTAAGGGCTGCTTTAATTCATCATTGCCCAGCCAATGTTTTAGTCCTTCAAGCTATCATGAACCAAGTCGTGGCAGATCTTTTTGCCCATAATAAGCTCTTGGGAAAGCTAGTTTTTAACGAAAAGGACAAGAAACTTGAAAATATACTTAAGTTCAACAACTTAGAAGATTTTCAAGAGCAGATCGAGCTTGTTTTACCCTTATTTATCAATAAATGCTACCAGTGGATAGATAAACTAAATACCTTTATCGCTCCTGATCTTCAGCTCACCCCTTTCAAAGAGCAAGAAATAGTGAGCTTTATATCCCCCTTTTAAGCTAATTTTAACCTCTCCTAAAATCTGGTATATTTTTTTGTTTTCTTCACATAATTTTACGTAACTATTCACATCCTCCCTCTTTAACTGGCTGTACGCTGTAATAAGCAAGACTTAATTTGACAGTTTTGATAAATAGAACTACAACCCATTAAGTTCAGATCAGACGCCATCAAGCGGCAAATCTGATTTCAATTTGGTAACCAAACATACCAGTGAGTGCAAAGGTCTTTTAGATTATAATTTAGAGCAAACTCAATCGGGAAATTATTGTTTTGGGAAAATAACGATGCTAGATAGCTTGACTTTGAGAACTTTTGAGGCTGTCAAATATAATAATGATTGTCAAGCGAACTAGTGTTTAGAAAAATTTACTTATTGACACTTTCTTACTCATTCAATTTAGAAGAGCTTGCTTATTAGGAATCCTTAATCCCTAGTTATGACATAAAGCGTTGATTTATAAACTTATAAGCACTATAAACATCATCATATTTAGAACTGTAATTGTAAATAGTATTATTAAAAACCCTATATATGTGATCTACAAAACCCGTCATGTTGTATGCCAATTCACGAACTACCTCTATAGCATCCATAGCTGTGCAAGTATTCATTTCTTCAACTAATCCACACATTGGTTGTTGAGATAATACAAAAGGAACCAACTTTTCGATCTTCAGTGTAAGGTGCAATATCCTGTCTCGATTATAGCCAGGAAAGCATTGAAGCGGAGGATATGTTGTGTCACATTTCTGCGTAAAATTACCAAACCAATTATCATGACTAGGAGCAACAAAACTATTTTGAATGTAATAATTGCAGGTTGCCCCAACTACAAAAGCAAACCCAGCAGCGACTAAGATCTTTAAAGCAAACTTCGAGTAACTATTAGCTACTTTTTGAATTTTTTTTAAGCATTTGGAAGCGCGATATTGAAATAAACGGAGATTTTTTTGACCGGTTGGAGCCTCAAGGGTGATTGCTCCTTCGATAACTTCATTAAGATTAGAAATTGAAAATTTACAAAGTGGGCAATTTTTTTGTTCTTCCCACCAGTCACTAACGCACTTATAGTGAAAATGATGCTGCCCCTTGGGAAGCTGCCCCTTGGGTGAATACTCATGAAAAGCGATTAAAGGTAAAGGTGGGGATTCAGAAGCAGAAGATGCTGGTACAAAATCTTCACGGCAGATAGCACAAACATTATTCTCATTATTCTCAATCATTGAGCTATGCTGCTGAGCATCTTGAAAACTACAAACTTGAAAAGCCAACGTCATTACAACCTCATGTATGTTTACGCGTTATACTTATTTTAATTTAAAATTATATGCTTGTCAATAAAAAAGCCCCTCCCCTTGCAAAGCGAAGGGCTTGGCGGTGAAGAGCAGCTTAAAGGGCCGCCAGTAACTGTAATCTTATAACCTCAGCAATTTTAGAAGAATATGGTCAGGAGCACCTCTAAGGTGCCAAATAGACTAGGCGGTGAATAACACCTCAAAGGTCCCGTTAATCATAAATGGAGTAGCAGATAATAAAATCCCCAACTTTTCAAAAGGGCGATTGACCCTAAATGAAGCTATCTCCTATAAATGGTTTATGGGAGCAAAGACTTCATATGCTTGAATCATCATTAAAAATCTTAGACTTAATTGGCCAATATGTTCTTTTGACAGCGCGAGTTTTTGTAGTCTCATTTCGCAAGCCACCTAGCTGGGATTTGATTCGCGATCAAATGTATAGCATTGGTTTTTTATCTTTTGGCGTTGTTGCGATCACAGGCTTTGCCACAGGACTTGTATTAGCTGCTCAATCTATCTTTCAATTAACAGATAAGGGGCTAGCTGCTGTTACAGGGATCATGGTCACTAAAGCTATGGTGACAGAACTAGGACCCATTTTAACCGCCTTCATGGTCACTGGAAGAGTCGGAGCTGCTATTTGTGCTGAAATTGGAACTATGAAAGTTTCTGAACAAATCGACGCTCTAAAGTCCATGTCTGTAAATCCGATTAAATATTTAATCGCTCCTCGTTTTATTGCTGCTGTGATTACTTTTCCCATTTTAACAGTTTTCAACGTCATCATGGGAGTTTTTGGGGCTTATCTTCTTTCGATTTACTTTTTTAACATGCCCCCTGCAACTTTTCTAGCCCCACTGCCTGAAAACATCACTAATTTTGATATCTTTGTGTGCTTCTTTAAATCGTTCTTCTTTGCTATTATCATTGTCACTGTCTCTTGTTTTAAAGGGATGATGACTAAAGGTGGAGCTGCAGGAGTGGGACTTTCTACGACAAATAGCGTTGTTTTAAACTATTCAATAATTTTGATTGTGAACTTCTTGCTCACTTTAGCCCTAAATCTCTTTCATGCCAAGTTATGGGGAACATTTTCATGATTAAAGCTCATAAACTTTGCAAAGCTTACGAAGAACTCATGGTTCTAAACGAATTTGACTTAGAAATTAAGACCGGAGAAACTCTAGTTATTCTAGGCCGATCCGGGGTCGGAAAAAGTGTCTTTTTAAAACATGTCATCGGCCTTGAAAAACCTGACTCTGGCTATTTAGAAATAGACGGAGTGATTATCTCTGATCTAAAAGGACCTGATCTTTATCAAGCCATTCGCAATACAGGGATGCTCTTTCAAGGAGGAGCTTTATTTGACTCGATGACTATTTTAGAAAACACAGGATTTTATTTGTCACAACATGAAGGCTTAGATAATAAAGAAATTGAAGAGCGCTCTTATAAAGCACTTGAGATGGTTGGATTATCAGGCACAGAAAATAAAGTCCCCTCAGAGCTCTCTGGAGGGATGCGCAAAAGAGCTGCCCTTGCTAGATTGATTGTCTATCGCCCTCAAATTTTACTTTACGATGAGCCCACAACAGGACTAGATCCGATTCATTCCATGCAAATCAGCGAGCTTATTTTAAAAACACAACGTGAATTACAGGCAACTTCTGTCGTAGTCACACATGATATTGCTTGTGCCCTCAAAGTGGGTGACCGCATAGCTATGCTATCTGATGGGAAAATCATTTTTATTGGTGATAAAGAGTCTTTCCTTAAATCCGATGAAAAGCTTATTCGTGATTTTTTAGAAAATGCCATTCCAAAAGGGGTACATGTCCATGGACAATAAGAAACTACAGGGAAAAATTCGGACAATGATTATTGGGGCATTCACTGTTGGTGGGCTTGCAATTGCTGTTTGGGCTATCTTCTTTTTCAAGCCCTCTGTTGGCGATAGCAAAAATAGATTAACTATCCGCTTTTCTAACATTGAAAATATCGACGTTGGAACTAGAGTCACCTATGCAGGACGCCCTGTTGGAGAGGTTATTGAAATCAATCAACTCTTAAATGCGCGATCAGAGCGCAACGATCAATATGGACGACCTTTTACTTATGAAGTCATTATTGCCCTAGACTCTTCTGTGCAAATTTATGATACCGATTTAATTGAAATGCACACCTCTGGACTATTGGGAGAAAAATCAATCGCTATTATCCCAATGGCCTTCCCAGAAAACACTGACCCTAAATCAGTAATTGGTAAGACCATGTATGCAGAGTCTACCGACCCGCTCGCTAGCACTTTAAAAAGTGTCGCGGACGCCTCTGAGCAAATTAGCAGAACCATGAGCAATATTTCTGAAGTTATTGAAACTAACCAAGAACAAATCAATAGCTCTATTGAAAACCTTAATTCCACTTTAGAGCAAGCCTCCAACATGCTCTACCAAGTCAATCAACTCGACATGATAGGAAGTTTTAATCGAGCTGCTATGGATATTTCAAAGCTAATGAACAACTCAAATCAACTTGTTGAGCAACTGCGCACAACTAATACGGTTGAAAAAGTGAACACTTCATTAACTCAACTCTCTCAAATCATGCAAAGTATCACTGATGGCAAGGGTACTTTAGGTAAATTGATCAATGACCCTACTCTTTATTTAGAAGCTGTTGGTCTTATTGAGCGAGCTAACATTTTAATCTCTGACTTGAACAACTATGGTCTCCTTTTCCACCGCAGCGCAAGATGGAAGCAAAAGCAAAAAGAGAGACAAGCTTACATGGATAATTTGAACTCTCCAGATCAATTCAAACAAGCCCTAGAAAACAAAATGGACAAGATCAATATCTCTTTAGAAAAAGTGAATGCAATGATTGAAAAGGCAGAAGCTGGAGATAAAGAAATTGTTGACAGCAATGAATTCAAGACCTACTTTTATCAATTATTAAACGAAGTCAACAGGCTTCAAAATTTAATAGAAATGTACAATTTAAAAGTAACATCACCTTCATGAGCGCAGAAAAACCACAATACGCCCAACTTTCAAAAGGGACTTTTTTAATAGCGAGTCCTGAAATTGAAAATGGCATTTTCTTTCGCAGTGTCATTATTCTTTGTGAGCACAATTTAACAGGCTCTTTTGGTTTAATTATTAACAAAGACATCGACTTTGAGTTATCGGAAAATATTATTGAAGTTGAAGATCTAACCAATCCCAACGTCGCTCTTAGAGCTGGTGGGCCTCTTCAAATGAACCAAATGCTTATTTTGCACAATGGACAAAATGAACAGTCAGTCCCTCTTTGCAAAGGGGTGCATTTGGGCGGAGACATTGATTTTTTACAAGATGTTCTTCTAGATCCAGAAGGTCCAAGTGTGCGACTACTATTTGGCTATGCTAGCTGGGCAGCAGGACAACTTGAAAGAGAGTTTTTAAATGGTCAATGGTTTGTTTGCCCTGGAAAGTCCAAACATGTGTTTGAGACACCTGTCAATAAAGTTTGGCAAAAGGCACTAAAAGAAATGGGAGGCCGATATGCCTCCCTATCAATGATTCCAGAAGATTTAAGTCTAAACTAAGATTAACGTTTAGAGAATTGGAAACTCTTACGAGCTTTCTTATGTCCGTATTTCTTACGTTCTTTCTTACGAGGATCTCTTCTTAAAAAGCCAACTGCTTTAAGTTGTTGACGTCTTGTATCTTCTTCTACAACAAGTGCTCTTGTGATTCCGAGTCTTGTTGCGATTGCTTGAGCTTCAGTTCCGCCACCTTTAACACGAATGACGATGTCATATTTATTATTAAGCTCCATCAACTGAAGTGGAGAAGTAATGGTTGTTCTTTGTAATTCGAGTGGAAAGTATCTTTCAAACTCTAAACCATTAACCATGACTTTTCCTGTTCCTGTACGAAGTCTTACAGATGAAACAGCTGATTTTCTACGTCCAATTCCAATAATTTCTTTAGTTTTCATTCTCTCTCCTAAACCTCTACAGCAATGGGTTGTTGCGCCTGTAAGTTATGCTCAGGTCCAGCAAATATTTTTAATTTTTTAATTTGAGCTTGTGAAAGCTTTGTTTTGGGCATCATCCCTTTCACAGCTAATTCAATGATTTGATCAGGCTTACGCTCTTTCATCATTCTATAAGGAACTTCTCTAAGTCCTCCAACATGACCTGTGTAATAGCGATAAAGCTTTTGAGCTTCTTTAGCACCAGTTACTTCGATTTTCTCTGCATTGATAACAATGACGCCATCGCCCGCATCGAAATTTGGGGTATAAGTAGGTTTATGCTTTCCTCTTAAGATATTGGCGATTTCAGTCGCAAAACGACCTAAAGTCTTTCCTTGAGCATCTAGTAGAAACCAAGATTTTGTTAACTCTTTCTCTTTTGCCATATAGGTCTTTTTTTTGTCTGATGTCATAGCGCATCCATGATTAATTTTTGGCTTAAATCTTAAACCTATAGCTATTTTTTGCCAAGCGAGAAAGTTTATACTTTTTTATAAAAGTTTTTTTAATTGAATTTTATGGCCCAAACCTTCAAAATACCGTAACTATTATGACTAGTTCATCTTTTATTACACTCAATTTGAATTGGCCGCAGCTTGCATGCTATGGCAGTTCCGCTATTTGTGCATATTACTCGGCAAAGCAAGGGGGAAAGCTTTTAAAAAATACTCTTAACATCTTTATTGGCTCTGCTTCATTGAATGAAAGAGTTAAAGGTGTTATGGACTCCAACCTACCTCTATACCATAAATCAAAAAATTTACTTGTCGGCTCAGAAAACTTCACAGGTAGATTTAACCATCTAGGCAAAGCTCTATTAAATCTCTCCTTTGGAGTTCTTTCTGGAATTGCTGCCTTTATTTTATTTGATATGGGACTACAAATGAATACTCCCTATATCAAAACTCCCCCCTCTCCTCAAGATATTGCCAACCGGCTAAAAGAGCAAAATCAACTACTAGAAGTAGCTAATAAAATTGAGGAACTCAAGAGACTAAAAGCACTTATTTCGCACTTGTCTTTCATTGAACAGAATCAACCCATTCAATTCTCTGATCATTTCCCTACAAAATTAAAGCAACAATTTGATCAAATTTTTGATAAAATTTTAACTCATTACTGCAATAGTTGGACCACGCAACTACCTAAAGAAATACAAGAAATGCTCTCTTTTGATAAAGATTCTTTATCAAACAATCGCATCACGCACGCTAAAAATGATGCTCTTATTCGCAATACTATTTTTCAATCGGATGGACCATTGGGTGAAGAGACGAAGGATTCACCTCCCGCTGAACATTCCTCAGAAAATATTAGCCCTTCATTAAACATAAACCAATTTGATGCCTTTAAAGAGCACATAAAAGTTTTAGTAATGAACGACAAAAAGTACCGCGCACAAGATCTTGCAAATCAAGAAGAGGCTCTCTCTACCCCATTGGGCCCAATTACTGTTCGTTTACATAAAGCTTGCGATTACTTTAAAGACTCTTTTGACAACCCCTCTCAATACTCCTATTCGTGGGCAAGCTCTGCGTTATCTGAGCGCTGCAAACCCTATCTTGAGGCAAAAAAGCCCACTTTCTCAAAAAAAATATTAGGAAATTTAAATGCCCTTTTAGCAGAAAGACGATTGAATGAAAATAACCAACCTTTTGCCGATGAAATTGCAAAAATGGCGTTGGTAGATTCTAATGTAGAAATACAAGAATATCTAGCTCAAATCAGAAACATTCTCAAAAGTGACCATGAAGACATGTCAGAGGCTTTAGAAGGCCTTGTAACTAGCAACCCAGAAGTCTGCGTCATTCAATCAGATCTCACAGAGTGTTCCCAAAGACCCTAATGGCCTGCCATTAAACTTAAGTCTCTAAATATAATAGACTTGAAAAACACCGCTTAATTCAATTATCTTGACAAAAAATTAAAATTTTGTCATAATGAGTGAATACGAGAGGTTACATTTTGGGAATTGAGCAGCTTAATAAACTACCTTCTAGCGACTTTAAAGGTTATTATCTAAGGTCAGATACTTTTGCTTTAGAAAAGAAGAGCTCTTCTTTTTTAGGAAAAGTAATTCAATGGCTTACAAGAATCTGTAATCCTAAAATTTATAAACCAGAACATGTCTTTAAAAATTTAATTACCTATGCTGCTTTCAATAATCTCAACACAACTGCTCCTAAACACAGACTGGATTTCAAAGACACTAAATTCACAGATTGGGCCATTCGCTTAGAAAAGGCCGATCAAAATCGCTCATTACTTCCTGAGCAAAACCGGACTGCCATTAAAATTTATAAAGCAGCAATCAAAACTTTAGACATTAAACTAGGTGACTTTTTAGACGCTAATTTAGGCGGAAAATTAAAAGCCCCACTGAAAATCCTTCTCGTGGCTTTAAAGGCCCAGGGCTATGATG
>CAZJSX010000030.1:0-11242 GCA_964548845.1 uncultured bacterium
ACTCTAATCAAGGAGAGCAAGGAGGAGGGGTACTTATCTTTACTTCTAATTCTCTACATGACATTTGACCCGACTCATCAATCAAATGTTCAACTTTAGTTACAACAGCACGTTTCGGAAATTGAATAGGAAGTTGAGACATGTAATGCGCCCCATCAGCTGGAATATGATCAATTGAAAATGCAAGCTGACGAGATCGACTTTCATCAACAGAATAAACGCACACTGTGTAAGCAAAAGTGCCAGGTTTTCTTGGCGCTTCAATATTTAAATACAAAAAATAACTTGGGAAAGATTTTTTAAATACCCGTGAGTCAAAATTACTATAAACACGAACTGCTCTTTCTGGATTTAGACTTTTAAATGGAACTGTCGTTTGAGAATAGGGAAGCAAAGTTAATCCAGGAATAGTACTCATAAGAAACCTCGGTAGAGTTGTGTTGTGTTAAAAATCTGAATATATTTCGAGTTTAATTTTGAAAAAAAAGATTTAAGCATCTTCATATTGAACATCAACATTCATCTCTTCAAACGTGCCATTTTGATCTAAAAACAACCGAATATTTTGCGCAACTCTCAGTCGACCTGGAAGAATGGAATATTGAGTCATACTCTTTTGAGAATCTGATGACGTTAATTGCAGATTAATAGACACATTCCGACTAGGATCAATAACCACCATCTCTACTTTTGTACCTACAGTATCAAGCTGCTGAAGATCATTATAGTTACTAAAAGAGAACTCCTGACAACTAGTTGTTTTATAAGGAAAAGCGAATGATAACAAACCTGTTGTTCGCGGAATAACAATAGCAGCATTTCCAAGGTTACCAACAGCAGTAAGGCGTGAGATTCGCGTTCCTGAAAAGAAATGAGAGACATCACCTTCTTTGGGCATCATGCTAGCTTTAGGAGATCCCTTGCTCTGAAAAACTTCCACAAATCTCTCATTGGAGCTTGCTGAAGTAACCGACGCTGTAAGATTTTCATCTTGAGGCCGCCCAAAACTAAAATTGACTGTATGTACAACTGGCTGAGAACTCCATGCTGATAAAAAAGACATGACTTACCTATTAGGTTTAAGAGATCAAAAAAATTAAATAGGCAAATACTTTATAACAAAAGATATTAATAATCAAGAACTCATAGATAAAACCTCTAAATTAGAGGTCCATCAAGAGACAAGCTGGGTCTTGAATGGCTTTGACAATTTGGGCCAAAAATAAGACCGCTTCCTGCCCATCAATGATCCGATGATCATAAGATAGGGCTAAAATCATGATTGGTCTAATTAAAATTTGACCATTGATTGCACATGGCTTTTCAACAATGCGGTGCATCCCCAAAATAGCACTTTGAGGAGGGTTGACAATCGGGGTTGAAAATGTAGACCCAAAGATTCCCCCATTGCTAATGGTAAATCCACCAGAGCGCATTTCATTCATTGTCAATTTTCCATCTCTGGCTTTTGTCGATAAATCGACAATTTGTTGCTCAATCTGCGCAAAAGAGAGTTGATCACAATTTTCAATAACTGGAACCACTAATCCTCGATCAGTGCTAATAGCGACATTGATATCGTAATATTTGCGATAAACTAAATCATCGCCATCAATATAAGCATTCACTGCAGGAAATTCTTTAAGTGCAGCAGTTACAGCTTTAACAAAAAAAGACATGAAGCCAAGCTTGACTCCATGCTCTTTTGCAAATTCATCTTTGTATTTTTTTCTCAGCTCTAAAATAGCTGTCATATCCACTTCATTAAAAGTAGTTAAAAGAGCCATCGTTTGTTTGGCAACAACAAGCCTTTTGGCAATAGTTTGTCGAATTTTTGACATTTTTTTGCGTTCTTCTCTCTCTCCACTTTGCGTTTGTGGTTGCGGTGTCGATTGCAAATTTGGTATTGGAGAAGTTTCATTTTTAGGGCTGGAGGGCGTTTTTAACTCTTGAATAAAAGCTTGAGGTGTTTTGCGTATCTCTTCACCATTTTTTAATGATGGAATAGGAGCGCTCTCTTTTTTTTCAACTTTGGGTAAAGCCTCTTTAGTTTCACTTTTTTTCTCTACAGCAGCGGGTTTATTTTCTTTTGTAGGAGCAGATGTTGCTTTTGAGGCATCTACTGAGCCAATGACTTGCCCAATAGTTACGGTGTCGCCAACTTTAACAGTGAGTTTGAGCTCGCCTGACTCTGGAGCAAATAACACTTGATTGACTTTTTCAGTTTCTATTTCAACAATCTCTTGATCTCTTGAAACAATAGAGCCACTAGAAACAATGATGGCACTAATAGTGGCCTCACTAATGGATTCTCCGAGTGCTGGGATCTTAATTTCGATGCTCATTTTAACCCTTCAAACAATTGCGTTAATATTTTATCTAATGTTACTTTATGCCTTTTGTGTGACCCTGTTGCCGTAGAGGCTTGCTCTTCACGGCCAATGTAATTCACTTTTTGTCCATTTGGCAAAATTTTATTGAGATGGGGTTGGATATATCTCCAACATCCCATATTTTCATGTTCTTCTTGCACCCAGAAGCACTCTTTAAAGCCTTGATATTTGTCGATGATTGCTTTTATTAAAGAAGGATCAATAGGATAGATTTGCTCTAATCGAACAAGAGCAATATTAGACAAACCAAGCTCTTCTCTTTTTTCAAATAAATCGTAATAAATTCGCCCACTACAAAAAACAAGCTTTTGCACTTTTTGAAGCTGCTTTGGATCATCAATGAGATATTCAAAAGATCCATCAGTTAAATCTTGAACTGATGAGACACATAATTTGTGCCGTAAAAGTCCTTTAGGAGTAAAGATGACAAGCGGTTTGCGATACCCTTTTAAAACTTGTCGTCTCAATAAATGAAATAGTTGAGCAGGTGTTGTCAAATTAGCCAAAATAAAATTATTTTCTCCAGCTAATTGTAAAAATCTCTCAACCCGAGCTGATGAGTGTTCTGGCCCCTGCCCTTCATATCCATGTGGCAAAAGAAGCACAAGATCAGATAAGCGATTCCATTTCTGTTCGGCATTGGCCAGATAAGCATCAATAATAATCTGAGCACCGTTAGCAAAATCACCAAATTGCGCCTCCCAGATCACAAGCCCTTTTGGAGTTGAAATGCTATAACCATATTCAAATCCTAAGCACCCATATTCTGATAGTGGTGAATCATAAACGGTAAATAATCCCTGCCCCTCTTTAAGATGACTGAGTGGGTAATAAGGTTTAGCATTATTTTGATCGATGATCACAGCATGGCGATGGCTAAACGTTCCACGTCTAGAATCTTGACCTGCCAAGCGAATAGGCATTTGATCAAATAAGATAGAGGCGAAAGCTAGATGCTCGACAAGGCCCCAGTCTAATACTGCTGAAGACTTGGGATCTAAAATAGCTTCTCTTCTCATTTGTAAAAGTTGAGCAATCTTGCGATGCGGAGTAAAATCTTGAGGAAGTTCAGTAATTTTAATGGCTAGCTCTTTTAAAAGTTCGAGCTTGACTTGAGTGGGAATCTTTTTAAAAATTTGCTCCACATTTTTTAATTTGGCATCTTTCCAAAAAGCCCAGCGATTACCTAAAATCTCTTCTTCTT
Organism: uncultured bacterium; assembly: GCA_964548845.1. GTDB lineage: Bacteria > Chlamydiota > Chlamydiia > Chlamydiales > JAAZZY01 > CAZJSX01. Next base: position 3,598 of record CAZJSX010000030.1, read on the forward strand.
TAAAGTGATTCTCTTTGCCATCTTTGATCAAATCTAGAGCTTTTTGGAGTTTGGCTTTAAACTCTTCTTCTTGTTTGGTAAAAGTTTCTTTGTCGATCACTTTTTGCGATACAAGCTCTTCAACATAGAGTTCTTTAATTGGTTTTTTCTCTCTAATAATTTTGTATTGCAAAGGCTGTGTATAAGAGGGCTCATCACCTTCATTGTGACCATATTTGCGATAACCATTGAGATGAATAAAAATATCGCATTTGAATTTTTGTTTTACCATTAAAGCTAATTTTGTCGCCAGCACGCAGCCTGTTGGATCTTCGGCATTGACGTGAAAAACAGGACAACCAAATGTGAGTGCAATATCTGAAGAATAGCGTGTTGATCTACTCGACTCTGGCAGTGTTGTAAAACCAATTTGGTTATCTAAAATAATATGGATACTACCTCCCACATCATAACCTTTGAGGTGTGTCATTTGCATGACTTCATACATCACACCTTGACCTGCAGCAGAAGCATCGCCGTGCACCTGCACTCCTAAAATGTGACTCTTATCGATATCATTTTTATGAACTTGCTTGGCTTTGACTTGCCCAAGCATAATGGCATTGACACTTTCTAAATGAGACGAATTAGGTGGAATTGAGATGTGAACTTTCTTCTGACTATCACTTAGAATTTCTGCTGAATATCCTTTATGATATTTCACATCACCTGTCCCTTCAAACTCACCAGGTTCATAGTGCTCTTCAAATTCTTGAAAAACTAACGAATAGGGTCTTTCAAAAATATTGTTCATCACATTTAATCTGCCTCGATGAGACATACACAAAACAATCTCTTCAATTCCTAAGTCAGCTCCAAAATTAATGATGGCTCTGACAACTGGAATAAACGTCTCTAACCCTTCTAACGAAAAGCGCTTTTGACCGACGAATTTAGTATGTAAAAAAGATTCAAAAAGCTCTGAGCGATTTAAGTAATCTAATATATGTTTTTTTTGTTCATTCGATAATTCTTCAAAAAAATGATGCTCCACTTGATTTTGGATAAAAGCCACTAAATTAGGATCTTGGATATGTCGATATTCAAATCCAATCTTTTGACTATAGATCTCTTGAAGCTTTTGATAGACTTTTTCTAAAGGAGCTTTCTCTGCATCTAACAATCCAAAAGTATTGACCTCTTGGCTAAAATCTGTAAGATCATAATTTTGAGGGTCTAATGCTTTTGGTAGTTCTTTTTTTTCTGTCGCTATCGGATTGATTTGCGCCATCACATGCCCCAAAGAGCGATAGGCTTCAATTAGCTGATAAACCTTAATATCCAGCAGGTTACATGAATACTTACCCGTTAATGACGATGAAGCTGCAAATTCCATTCCATCAAAAAAGGCTCTCCACGACTCATCAACTTTGAGTCGATCAGCCAAATAGTCCTGATAAATTTTCTCAATAAACTCAGCCTGATGCATTTGAGCAAATGACAAGCCATCAAATCCTGGCATATTCATAACCCCGTTTCCCCTTAAAATCCCTATAAATAAAAGTTTATTTAAAAACTACGATCCTTTTTTTATGTTTTATCATTTTTTTGGTTTCCAAAAATTGGGCAGTCGGGTAAAAAGCTCACACAATTAAAAAATTTAGCTATATAGGCCAAATTACACTTAATTATAACAAGGTTTGCAGATGAAGAGTGAAAGACTAAAAAAACTTGAAACTGAGCTTAAAGATCTCGAGCAATGGCAGCGATTAGGTTTAGTTCCTAAAAAAGATTTGATCAAACACCAAGAAGAAATTGATTTGATTAGAGAGAAAATCGAAGAGGAAAAAGAACGTCTTCGCTTCATTAAAGAAACTGGCGATGTCGAAGAATACATTATTCCTAAAAAAAATCCTGCCCGCAACCCCTACTCTGACAATCCAACTATCCCTGACATGGACTTGCAAGATGACGATCTTGACAATATGGAAGTGACTATGGAGACAGTCACAATGACTGCAGAATCGACAACTTCTAGCGAGGCCAAAGATGAAGAGAATGGTGACGAAGACAGCAGAGCTGATGACGATGATCCCTTCAGCGATCGCAATCGCTGGAGAAGAGGAATTTTAGATGCTGATCCCGACTCCGACCAGTGGTGAGATAAGCCTTTATTTCCATCTCCCCTTTTGCCATAAGAAATGTGATTACTGTCATTTTTATGTTTTACCAGATAAGCAAAGCTTCAAAGACTTGCTTTTAAAATCCCTTCTACTTGAACTAGAACTCAAAAAAAAATGGTTGCAAGGGCAAAGACTTCACACTATTTATTTTGGCGGGGGGACCCCAGCGCTTGTTGGCCCACAATTTATTGAAACCATTTTGATAAAACTCTCTCATTTTTTTTCTCTTAATAACATTGAAATCACCATAGAGATTAATCCTGAAAACAACTCTTTAGATCTTTTAAAAAACTTTAGACAAACAGGGATTAATCGCTTAAGTTTAGGCGCTCAAACTTTTGATGACAAGCTTTTAGAAGCGCTCAATCGATCGCACAACTCTTTAGATATTCACAAAGCACTCGAGCATGCTCATCAAGCTGGCTTTGAAAATATCACCTGCGATTTGATGTATGATTTGCCCAATCAAACAATCTCTAATTGGCAAGAAACATTATTGCAAATCGACAAGCACCATCTCACTCACCTGTCTTTATATAATTTAACTATTGAGCCTCATACCGTTTTCTATAAGAAAAGAAACGAAATTCAAAAAAAAATGCCCCTTAGTGAGCAATCACTTCAAATGTTTGAAATGGCCAAAACTCATTTTAAAAAATTGGGCTTTGAGCATTATGAGATCTCTGCTTTTTGCAAACCTGGCTATTACTCTAAACACAATGTCGGCTATTGGCTAGAGCGTCCACATTTGGGTTTTGGCCCCTCTGCGTTTAGTTTATTTAATCAAAGAAGATTTCGCAATGTAGCTAACATCTCTAAATACTCCAAACAACTAGAGCAAAATTTAGACCCTGCCGACTTTGAGGAGATTTTAGATCCACCATCTTTTTTAAGAGAAAGTCTAGCGCTTCACCTTCGCTTAGTTGAAGGCTTTGATCTGAATATTTTTGAAAAGCGATTTGGCAAATTGGATCTGGAGTTAACTGCCCTTTTAAAAAAATTACTCCATGAGCAAATGGTTGAGAACAATCAAAATATTTTAAAGCTTACGCCCCAAGGTCTTCTTTATCATGATGAGATTGCATCGCAAATTGTTTGAAAAATAATAGATAAAAAAAGAAGGCAGGTACAAGTTTCATTGTATCTGCCTTTTTATATTCATTTCTGTTCAGCAATTAGAAGCTCCACTCTATTCCTAAATAAGGAGCGAAAGAGTATAGCATTTTAACTCTGAAGGGATTTCTCAAGCCCCGTTTAGGCTCGTTTTGTTGAGACACTTTACCAATATTACCAGACTGCCCCCACTGCACATATTTACATCCTATAAGAACTGAAAAGGGGCTATTAGGGTAAGCGCTTTGTAAATGAAAGCCCGCATCTAACATCCATACCGCATTTGCTGAATATTTATTGCGAAGAGGAAGTGGATCGTTAAATACAAATCTTCTAGCATTTACATATGTCGCTTCTAGTTGAATGTCTGTCCAGCTTTGCCAACCCGGACCAACACCTGCTGCTAAATATGGAGCAGTAGCAACTGCTTTGCAAATAAAGGCAAAAGGCAATTCAAAGTAAGCTTTTGCCATTAGAGCATCCAAGCTTAAATTGGCTCTCAATTGTAACCATGGATTGAGGTTGCTTGCCGTAGTTGGAATAGAACCTATTCCATATTCCATTGCACTTTGAACAGAGATTCCTCCCTGATGTTGATAAGAAAGAGCACATTTAAACCAAGAATTTAAACGATAGCCTAACAGATATTCAAATAGAGGAGTTCTGTTATAGCGCATCGATCCTTTATATGGACTTTGCCCCCAAACACCATTAGCGAATGCTGTTTGTGCTGGCGTTGCATCTTCAATAGCTGTGCTACCATTAATGCCTGAAAAATACAGGAACCCAACACCAGCATTAAACTGTGTAAAAACAGCAGGTTTTTGTTCTAAATAACGGGTATTTGCAATAAATGGTTTCCAACGATTGATATTTTTTCCAGAAATTGTAACTGGGACGTTTACAGAATAACTATTAGAGAAATTCCATTGAACCCCTAGATAGGGTGCAAATGAATAGAGCATTGTGATGTTGAAGGGATCTACTAATCCTCTTTTTGGTTCATTTTGCTCAGAAATTTCCCCTATATTGCCAGATTTACCCCAACTATTATATTTACAGCCTGCAAAAACTGAAAACTGACTATTGGGATTGGCATTCTGAAGGTGAAACCCTACATCAACCATCCATGCTGCGCTTGCAGAATACTTACTGCGAAGAGGTAATGGACTGCTAATAAAAGGACGCCCTGAGCTATCTACAAAAGTGACAGTCTGCTCAAGCTCGACATCTGTCCAACTTTGCCAACCAGGTCCTACCCCTATTGCTAAATAAGGTGATGTGCATACCCCTTTACAGATCAGGGCATATGGCAGTTCCAAATAAATTTTGGCCATAATTGCATCTAAACTTAAATTAGAACGAAGTTGTGAATGAGGTGCATAGGCTGCTTTCAAGCTATAGTTTCTAGCCAAACCAGACTCCATGGCTGTTTGAACTGAAATACCACCCTGATGTTGATAAGAAAGAGCTCCTTTAATCCATGGAGTCCATTGATAGCCTAACAGATACTCAAATAAAGGCGTCCGATTGTAACCGATAGATCCCTTAAAAGAAGATGTTCCATAAATAGCTCCTTGATTGACTGTGACTTGATTTGGAGGAGCTCCAGGCTCAGAATAGCGAACGTATATATTCCCGTTAACTCCTGAGAAATATAAGAATCCAGCGCCCACATTAAACTGTGTAAATATAGAAGATTTCTGCTCGATGTAGCGTGTATTGGCAACAAATGGTGTCCAACGATCCGTATTTTTATTACAGATTTTAATAGGAGCATTTACATTACTATTATTAGAAAAATTCCATTGAACGCCCAGGTATGGTGCAAAAGAATACAGAATTTTTACGCTAAAAGGAAATGGCAAGCCTGTATCAGGAGCCCCTTGCTGAGAAATTTTCCCAATATTACAAGCTTGTCCCCACTCATTATATTTACATCCTAAAACAACAGAAAAATCTTTGTTGGGATTAAGATTATTAAATTTTATCCCTACATCAACCATAAAAGCAGCATTAGCAACGTATTTATTGCGCAAAGGAACAGGGACATTACTAAACACTCTATCTTCAACAACTGATTGTTGCATGCTAACATTGGTCCAACTTTGCCAGCTAGGTCCGACACCCAATCCTAGATAAGGTTTCATGACCATATTTTTATTAAGTTTTATTTGAGGAGCATCAAACACAAATTTAAACATGATAGCGTCTAAACTTAAATCAGAGCGCAGTTGTGACCATGCTCCAACATTTGTAGTTTGTGCCACCGTATGACTATTTCTTTGCATTGGAGTTTGCACAGATATGCCACCTTGATGTTGGTAAGAAAGAGCTCCTTTAAGCCAACGAGTCCATTCATATCCAAGTATAAATTCGAATAGAGGGGTGCGATTATAGCGAATAGGGCCTGTAAAGGCGATTTCCCCTTGCAAAGGTTGTTGTGTTGCTGAAGTTAGTGGATCTGCATATTTCACATAAGTACTACCTTTTATTCCTGAAAAATAAAGAAAGCCAGCCCCAATATTGGCCTGAAAGAATGGCCCTTTTTTTGAATTTAAGGACTTTTGATGAACCATATTAGGTTGCTTATTTTCGCTTTGAGGAGTTTGCTCACTTTTATTCACAGGGGCAGGAATATTACTTTTTGTAATCGATTCAACATTTTCTAAATCACCTCTCTCATCCGCATAAAGACAAGGGAAGATTAACGAAATTAAAAAGGTCAGAAACACTAACTTTTTCATAGCAGCCTTTAGCTTTGTATTTAAAAATATTATTTTAGTTTTTTACTAAAAAACTTTTGTTGTCAATATTCATATCTAGAAATACAAATTATCATCCTAATTAGTGAGCAATTCACTTAGAAGTATTTACCCTTGTGTTCTTTTCTCTCTTAGTTTAAAAATTAAACTTTAGGAGATATCTATCATGCAGAGCACATCCGTAAAACTCGACTGGACCATCATTGGAGCAGGAGCCTCGGGCATTGCGGCTGTTGGTAAACTAATGGACCTAGGCATTTCACCAAAAAATATAGGCTGGATCGATCCCCATTTCACAGTGGGAGATTTAGGACTAAAGTGGAGTCAGGTTCCAAGTAACACAAGCGTTGAGTTATTTCTGCGCTTCCTTAATGACTGCAAATCTTTTGATTTCAAAAACCACCCCAATAAATTTCATATCGAAAGTTTAGATGTCAAAGAGACCTGTTTTTTAAAAGATATTGTAGAGCCTCTTCAATGGGTCAGTGATCATCTCAAAGCAAAAACAATGGCGCATCAAACAACCGCTATGGCTCTAAACTTAAAAAATGGGCTCTGGGAAATTAAAACGACCCAAAACACTCTTTACTCCAAAAATGTCATCTTAGCTATCGGCGCTGAATGCAAAAGTCTCTCTTATACCGGACCTAAATCCATTAGCTTAGAAACTGCATTAAATCTGGAAAAGCTCAAAAAAGAGATTCATGCTCATGACACTGTTGCTGTTTTTGGCGCTTCGCACTCTGCAATTTTAGTTTTAGCCAATTTATCTCAGCTTCAGGTCAAAAAAGTAATCAATTTTTATCAATCCCCTCACAAGTATGCCGTCTTTCTCAAAGACTGGATCCTATATGACGAAATAGGTCTTAAGGGATTTGCTGCAAAATGGGCTAAAAAAAACCTCGATGGCAAGTTACCAGAAAATCTTAAAAGAGTTTTAACCACTGATCATGCTTTTGAAGAAGAGCTTGCTTTATGCAATAAAGCCATCTATGCAGTAGGGTTTGAGCGGCGCAAGCTCCCTGTTTTAGAGCAATATCAAAACTTAAATTATGATGATCGAACAGGTATCATTGCTCCAGGGCTATTTGGACTCGGGCTTGCCTTTCCACAGGCTAAATTTAATCCGCTGGGTCAATTAGACTACCGAGTGGGGCTTTGGAAATTTATGGACTATCTCAATTCAATTCTTCCGATCTGGGAAAAATATTCCCATATTTAAAAAAGAATCATCTTTAAGGCAACTAGACAAAGGCAAATACCAAAGATCTGTTTGATGATCCAAGTTTTTAAAGTATGAGATAATTTGACTCCAATGGGAGTTGTGATCATTGCAAAAATAGCAATGGTGATAAAAGCTCGAATATCAATATATCCAAAAGTTCCAAGAGGCTCCGCGCTACTTAGAGCAATCATAAAAAAGGAAATCGTTCCAATAAAGCAAGACAGAGCTGTCGTTGCTGAAGAAGTTGCTGATGCATTTTTTGCACTAAGCCCATAAGCCAAAAATGTGGGGAATGTCAAAACACCACCGCCGATTCCTAACAAGCTTGAAAGAGCACCAATAACCAGTCCAAAAAATGAAAGTGTGTAATTGGGGCTATT
>CAZJSX010000031.1:0-11237 GCA_964548845.1 uncultured bacterium
TCATTAAGCGAATTATATTTTCCATAGCATGTGATAATTTTGTTTCTCGTATCTTCTTTAGATAGAACTGCTAGTCGTTCGCTGAATTTTTTAATTTTGTCATCTAGAATTGAATCATGAAGAGGGGATTCATTTTTAGGTTGCTGGTTGGGTTGTTTGATTGGTGCGCTACTACTCTCAAAATATTGCAAGATAAAGGCTAAGTTTAAGGAGTGGTTGATCAATTTAAAGCTGAAAGACTTTAAGGTTTGCAGCGGTCTGTAGTAAAAAGTTTTGGAGTAGATCTTCAGCTCTTCTTTTAATTTTTGAACGATACTCACAACGCTTATGAATTTTAAAATTTGTGCTAAGTACTCTAGTGCATTTGCTCCAAATACTTTTGGCCAGACTTTGCTTTGTTGCAAGTAGAGAGATATGCCAGATAGAAGCAAAGATATCATCCAGCTTTGTTTCTCATCTAACAAAGATAAGTTATTCGTAGTTTGTAAAAATAGATAAGAGAGCGAAAAAAAGTCTTTTAAAAGACCACTTTGCACAGTTGAAAAATAATCCATTGCAAAATACGCTACAGCAGAAACTGTCTTTAGTTTTTCTAGAAAAGTAATTTTTGGCATTGGGTCAACTAGGTGTGCTTTTGCAATCCAAAGTTGAAGTGGACTAAGCTGTGTTGTATTTTTCGAGGCAGTAGCAAAATTAGCTTTTATATTGGCAGAAGCAGGCAGTGGGAGTTTAGAGTCTACTAAAGCTTCAAAAGTTTGTAATTCAGGTGAAATGATTGCAAAATAGTAAGGAGAAAAAGAATTGGTCGTATTATTTTTTTCTAAATATTTTGTCAGCCCTAATTTGCCAAGAAGTCGAATTGCATCTGCATTATTGAAAAGCGTTGCGATGTGATAGAGATTAAATAAATCGGTAGTTTTAAAGGTTAGTAAATCTTCTTGAATCAATTCGTGGGCCACTTTAATCACTTGATTTTTATGGTTCATAATACCATAGATCACAGCAGAAAATATTTCGTGGTGCTTGTTTTGATTGAATGCAGCTTCAAAAGATGTTCTTAGTCCTTCCAGATTATTTTCTTCTATATGTTTTTTTAATTTCATATCGAGAAGAACATCAAAGTTTTGGCTTAATCTTAAAGCTTGGATATAAATAGCCTTAATTTGCCTTTGCACTTCATTTTTAAAATGGGGATCTTGAGTATATTTTCTTAACTCTAAATCAGCTTCCTCTATCTGATCACTAAAATAGGGGCTAAAGATTTGAGAGAGCAAAGCATAATCTTTCATTAGAATCAATTGATCAAAAGGGGAGATCCCTTGAGCATTAGCAGCATTGACTTTTGCCCCTCTTTCAATTAACGATCTAATCGATTGTGGGTTTCTCAAAGCTATAGCGTGTTCAATCGGAGTATATCCGGATGAAAGAGGTTGATGAATCAACTGTGGGTTTTGAGCGATAAATTGTGTTATTTTTGGATCATTTCGAGATCCTAGAAGCTTGGCAAATTCTTTTTTTGGATCTTGAGAAGTCGGAGTAAAAAGATGTGGCGCTATCTTACCAATCATAACAAAGACCAGTTAAATTTTTTACGAAATTAATTCAGCGGGTTGCTGTACTAACTGACCAATTAGTGTTTGGTGATTAAAATCTTGTACTTTGACTTGGCAAAGAGTTCCAATTAAAGAGTCGTCCCCTTCAAACAAAGTATTTTTCCAGCAACGAGTTCGCCCTTTTAAAAAACGGGGGTCTTTAGGGCTTCTTTTTTCTGCTAAGATTTCAATTGTTGATCCAACAAGCACAGCTCTTTGCTTTTTATAAATATCTTCTTGAAGCTTCATAAGCATTTGTAAACGCTCATCTTTCACCTCTTGTGGGATATCATCTTTGAAGCGGGTTGCAGGAGTCCCTTTTCTTTCCGAATAGGTGTACATAAACGCAACTGAATATTCGATGCTTTTGAGTACTTCATAAGTTTCCATGAACTCTTGATCGCTCTCTGTTGGAAACCCAACGATAATATCAGTCCCAAGTGCAACGTTAGGAACCAGCTCTTTTAAAAGAGCAACTTTATCGAGGTACTCTTGCTTGGTATAAATGCGGTGCATTTTTTTTAGGATGCGATCAGACCCTGCTTGAATTGGAAAATGAACAAATTCACAAAGAGTAGGAAGGTCTCTGACAGCTTCCATAAGCTGACGGGTGATATCTACAGGGTGACTAGTCATAAATCGAATGCGCTCGATTCCACCAATTTTGTCTAGTTGATATAAAAGATCGTGGAATAAGCAATTCCACTCTTTTTGGTCTTTACCATAGCTGTTGACATTTTGCCCTAAAAGGGTAATTTCTTTGTAACCCTTAGCAGCTAAAATTTTACACTCATTGATAATCTCTTGTGGAGGACGAGACACTTCAGGACCACGTGTATAAGGAACCACGCAGTAAGTGCAGTATTTGTCACATCCTCTAATAATAGAGATGTGAGCTTTGACTTTATCGTCTCTTTTAGCTTCGACGTAATTGAGTTCTTCAGTGAATCGTTTTTGGAGCCCTAAGCTTTTTTCACCTGTTGCTAAGACATCATCTAGAGCTTCATTCAGTTTATGAAGGTCATTGGTTCCTAAAACAAAATTGACATGAGGAATTTTTCTAAAAAGAGAATTCCCTTTTGCATTGGCCATGCAGCCAGTGACACCAATAATTTGGTGAGGATGTTTTTTTCTCCCTAATAAACCCAATTTCCCCATGACTTTTCTTTCAGCAAGATCGCGAATGGAGCAGGTATTAAAAATAAGTAAATCTGCTTCAATTTCATCTTCTAGCCAAGTTAAACCACGGCGCTCTAATTGACCGCGCATCACTTCAGTGTCCAGCTCGTTCATCTGGCAGCCGTAGGTTTTGATGTAGTATGTCTTAGGTGATCTCATCATAATAATTTATAGTGTTGCTTTATGACTCAATTCAATTTGTCCACGGTTATTGATATCTAGAACTTTTACTTTCAACATATCGCCAACATTGAATAGGCCTCTTAAAGTTTCTACTTCTATGCGGTTGTTCGCCACTTGTGAAATATGACAAAGTCCTTGTTTCCCACCAACAAGTTCAACGAACACTCCAAAGTCTACAATAGAGACAATCTTACCGTTGTAAGTCGCTCCAATTTCAACTTCAGCTGTGAGATACTCGATCATCTCTTTTGCTTTTTGGACAGATTTTGGATCGACGCCAGTAATACTGACCACACCAAAATCATCGATGTTAATTTCTGCACCAGACTCTTCAATGATTTGTCTAATTTGTTTTCCACCTGGGCCAATGATAGTGGCAATTTTATTTTGTTTAACTTGCATCATTTCAATGCGAGGTGCCCACTCAGAGAGTTGATCTTTAGATTTCGGACAAACTTCTAACATTTTTTCTAAAATGTGTGTGCGACCATCTTTGGCTTGCATTAACGCTTTTTTCATGATGTCGATAGTGATCCCTTCAATTTTGATGTCCATTTGAAAGGCAGTAATCCCTTTTCCATCACCAGTTAATTTAAAGTCCATGTCTCCAAGAGAATCTTCAATACCGCTGATGTCAGATAGAATAGAGCAGCGATTTCCTTCTAAGATTAATCCCATTGCAATTCCTGCAATTGGTCTTTGAATTGGAATACCCGCATCCATCATAGCCAAGCAGCCACCGCAAACGCTGGCCATTGAAGATGAACCATTAGATTCTAAAATATTAGATTCTAGTCTAATAATATATGGGAATGCTTCTCGAGTAGGAAGAGCTGGTACAAGTGCTCTTTCTGCTAATTTCCCATGTCCCATTTCTCTGCGCGATGGAGGCCCTATGCGGCCAACTTCACCAACAGAATATGGAGGGAAAATATATTGCAAATAGAAACGTTCAATTCCATCGCCCATTAAATTTTCATAACGCTGTCCCATAGTTTCACCACCAATGGTGACCACAGCTAAAGCTTGCGTTTCTCCGCGGGTAAATACGGAGCTACCATGCGCTCTTGGAAGATATGATTGGTGTACAGAAATATGGCGGATATCTGTTGTTTTACGTCCATCTGGTCTAATATTGTGATCTAGAATTTCATTTCTCATTGTTTGAGAAGAGAGCTCTTTGAACGCCAAGATGACATCACGTTTTGTGTATTTTGCATTGTCTTCAGGAAGAAGTTTAGTTTTAACTTCAGTCTTTAGAACTTCAGTTGCCTCTTCGCGTTGGTGTTTCCCTTTAATATTTAGGGCTTCTTTCAAACGATTTTGCACGATTGATTTGATGTCGCTAAATAACTCGTTTGGAATTTGGCTAATAGCACTAAAATCTTTCTGTTTGCCGATATCTTTTTGCCATTGACCTAGTGCAGAACAGATCTTTTTGATTGTCTTATGACCTGTTTCAATAGCCTCGATAACTTGCTCTTCAGTTAGAAAGTCGCAATAACCTTCGATCATTAAAATAGCATCTTCAGTTCCGGCTAATAGTAAGTCTAATTTAGATTCTAATTGCTGCTCAATCGTTGGATTGATTACAAAATGGTTGTTAATCAAGCCTACTCTAACTGCAGCCATCGGTTTGACAAAAGGAACATCTGAAATTAATAGAGCGGCAGCAGTTGCACAAAAAGCAAGAGGGTCTGGTGAAATCTTGTCGTCGTGCGAGAGAAGGGTAGTTGCTAGTTGAACTTCATTATAATAGCCTTGAGGGAATAGGGGGCGAATAGGGCGGTCGATCAATCTGCAGATTAAAGTTTCTCTTTGTGAAGGCTTGCCTTCGCGCTTAAGGTAACCGTTGAGCGTTTTACCAGCAGCTGAAAATTTTTCTTGATAGTCTACTCTTAATGGGAAAAAGTCTACTTCTTCAGAGGCTGTTTTAGTTGCACATACTGTAGATAGAATAGTAGTGTCGTTCGCTTTTAAAATGATACTACCGTTAGCGTGTTTGGCTAAGACTCCTGTTTCAAAAATTAAATTGATGCCAGAGACTTCAATTTCGAGAGACTGTAAACCATGCGTATGAGACATATTTTTTCCTTAGACTTAATGAATTCATTTGTAATTTCAGCTTAATAAGCTAAAATTTTAATGAATTAATTAAAAGGATAATCTTCTGATTTTAGGTTTAAAAAAATAAGGGCAAGAAAAAACCTTTTAACAGCAACATTTAAGCCATTAAAAGGTTGTAAAAAATTACTTTCTTAATTTGAGACGTGAAATTAAGTTTTGATAGCGTTTAGTATCTGTTGAGTTCAGATAATCCAAAAGCTTGCGTCTTTGTCCAACGAGCTTTAATAACGCTAAGCGAGAGCCATGATCTTTAGGAGCTATTTTTAGGTGCTCTGTAATCTCGGTAATCCGCTCGGTCAAGATCGCGATCTGCACGTCAGCAGACCCAGTATCTTTCTCGTGGAGTTGAAACTTTTTTGTAATTTCTTCTTTAGTACTTTTATCTAGAGACATAAAAATTAGACCTTCTCTTACGTATATACATTTTAGACAAATTAAAAAGACTAAACCTAGTAGGTTATTATCGATTATTATACCAGATGTAGAACCTTTAATTCAAGATTCATTTGTCACTGGTTAAAATCGACCCACTGATAACTATTATATCTAATGTATATAAAGTTTATATAAAGCGTTTTGTGAATTAATTTTTTTAAAATGAATAACCCGTTATATAAAGGCTTTAGCTCCTTATGTTTCGTAGGCTTTAAAAAGGGCAAAGCTTTCATTTGAATTTCTAGTGTCAATAAAATATTTTAAATCGATTGGGAAAATAGATTTTGATCTTCAAAATGGAGCTCGTCATAATATGCTTCCAGTAAACGGCAAAAAGTGGCTCTAAATCTTCTAATATGTTAGTCTTTTTGAGAAAAATACTTAAAATATCCTCAGTGTTGTCTTTTATAAAGTAGCTGTAAATACTTCAGCATTTTTTTAGAAATCAATCCAGCTGACATACTATTTTTTTAAAAAAGTAAATAGAATTCATAGATTTAAATAAACAACTATAAGGAGAAGTTTATGACACTAATAAGTTTTTATAATAATTTCACTTCGTCTAATCCATTACCCGGCTCTTCTTCCCCGGCGCAAACTAATCAAATGGTAGATAATATTTTTAATTTTTTGAGTGATGATAAGCTTGATTGCTCTAGATTTTCTACCATTATATATCAAAACAGCGACGGCTATCTAAAGCTAGATTACGTTTCTCGAGCAATTGATCAATGCAAAGATTATATAAATGAAAAATTCACAAAATATCTGCTTTCTCCTTTACATCTTGCCGTTATCAAAGGTAATGCGGTTGTTGCATCGATGTTATTGGCTCAGAAAGCAGATGTGGATTCAGTAGATTATAAAGGTTATACCCCTATTCAACATGCTGCCATGTTAGGTAACCAAGAAATGGTTGATTTTTTAAAAATTAAAGGCGCTAATACATCTGTAAAGAATATGGATGGTTCAAATTCTGAAGACATTCAAAGATTTAATCGAAAGTTACCAGTTTTAGAGGGTAGCCAGAGAGAATCATTTATCAAAAAATTTAATTTTCATTTTAGCCCAAGCTGCTTGCGCCAAAACGTTACACTTATTAATGAGAATATAATTTCAAGTCACGAGCTTTTAAAGCTATGGGGGACGACAGGTACGCAAGATAATAGTTTTTCTATACAATCGCCTTGGTTAAATGCTTACCATGCTTATAAAAAAGCACCTCCCAAACTTCAAGTGGCTCACATTACCAAAAATGATCTAGGATCATCTTTATCAATCCCTAGTAACCCATGCGGAGTTTTTGCAGAACATACAATTAAAGCAGGGCAGATTATTGCGGAATATGTAGGTGAGATGACTACCAAACCAGCAACTGAAAAGCCAGGTTCAGCTTATCGGTTTGAGGATATTGATGGTCAGTTTTTTCGTAACGAAGCTGCCATGATTAATGACGGCTTCCCAAACAGTTGTGCTGTTCCCATCTATAATGTTGATGGGATGATAAAACGTTATGTGTTAGTTGCTCTAGAAGAAATAAAACCGGGTCAAGAAATTGTTTGGAATTATAATTATCATGAGTCAATCAAACTTTCAGGGCATCAAGAACTTCGTCCAAAAGCTTTAAATACTTTTTTCAAGAATTTTCCTTGGGAAAATTTATATGAGATATTCTACGACAAAACTGTGCTTTCCCCATCTTCCAGCAAAAAAGAGATCGAAAGAGTTTCCAACGCGCATAAATTAAGTTATCTTTTTTCTACACCTACAGCTTTTTTGAGTCTGTTAGAAAACAAGGTTATTGGGAAAAATCTCATAGATATAATGAAAAAAGACATCAATAAATTGGTTACTGAACTTAATCGACATACATATGGCTATGCTTTACATATGGTCAAGTTTTTTGATTTGAAGTCTCAGATTGAAGCAATATCTCCTAAACTTGCAAACGAAGCTACGGCTGTTTATAGAAAATCACTTCATCTCATAAAAGTGGATTCAGATTTTGCTGGAATACATGCCACAGGCATTTATGCTTTTAGTAACCTTTTAAAAGGGATTAATAGCTTAGTAAGCAATGCAGATAATAAAAATGGGATCTCAAATGAAAACAAAGAGAAGCTTTTTGAAAAATTGCGAGAGGATTTAAGAAACATGCAATTTCAGGATCCGCAGAATGCCGGCGCCTTTTTGCAGATGAGCTATTGGAGTATATTTAGGGGTTAAGATAAAGAGATTAAAATACTTTAGCTAAGCTATGAGATTAATAGCTTTGTGGGTAAAAGTACTTCTAGTTCAAATTTTTACAGGGGAACTAATTTAAGTTCCCTATAGTATTAACCACTTAAAGAGATTCTTCTGAAGAACAAATCCCTTTTTTGCAAAAGCAGATCTATAGCTTTTGAACCCATTCTTAAAACTCCTCCCGCTAAAAATTCGGCTGTACTTTTAATGTAAAAAGAACACAGTTTTGTGTCTTCCCATCTAGCTTCTTATTTTTTACAAAAAAATAGCATATCTGTTTAGTTAAAATATTAAGTTCATTAGAATGACGTTGAATTATTAAATCTAAAATGGGCAGATGTTGTGAGCACCAATCAAAAAAAATTCATTGATCGTCTTCAATTTCTAGGAATAATTGGACCTTTTGTAGTTCTACTTACACTTTTTGCAGTTCTACTTAATGGAGCTGATAAAAGTTGGTATCTATTTGTAGCTACTTTAATTGGTCTTCCAGCTTGTTGGAAATGGGGTCTCAAGGGTTTTTTAATCACAATGGGTGCTCTTGTCGTATTGTTTCTGGCACTATTTTCATTCTTCTCTTTAGCTGATCGTTTTTGGCAATTAGGAGCAACAGCGAGCTTGCTTTTAGGACTGTTCACAACATATTTAGGTTTTGAAGAAATTAAAGGGATGATGAGTGATCTGCAGATAGAATCACAAAGCAGATTAACTAATCTTATCGAATTAGATGATCAGTTCAATAAATCTAAAAAAGCTTGGGATTTGGCCGAAGAAGAGTTTAGCGTTCAGCTTGTAGACAAAGATCAACTCATTGACAAGCTTTCTATCGAGACAGAATCTTTGGAACAGGCCACTTTATTGATTGAGAAAGAGCTGTTAAAGCTTCAATCAGAGCACAGAAGATTTCATCAAGAACTAGAAAAAATTGCTCAGGATAAATCCAAGCTACAAGTAGAAAAACTTCAACTTACTGAAAGTTTGGCTTTAATTAATCAGCAAATGTCTTTAAGTCAAAGTGAAAGAGAGCAACAGCTCTATCAAGAAAACTCAAGACTGGATCGTATCGTCATCGATTTAGAGCAAAAACTAGCAGATATTGAGCAGCAGTTTGAAAATCAAGCTCATTCTCAGATGCATCTAGAAAACGATTCCCAAGAAAAAGACAAAAATCTTAAGAAAATGGAGCTGGCTCTTAAAGAAAATATAACTCAGCTTTATGATCTTAAAGAAAAACTAATTCATAAAGAACTAGACATCAAGCATCAGCAAGAAAGAATTGAGCAACTGGTGTCCTCCTCTCAAGCAAAAGAGCATCAGCTCATTGATTTCAAAGAGCAAATTATTGAGAAAGAAAGACGTGTCTTAGAACTCAATCAAAGAGGGCGTGATTTAGAATTAGATCTGCAAACGATGAAGGTTCACCAAGACGCTCAATTACTGAAAATCAAAAAACTAGAAGAAGAAAGTTTAGTTAAAGAGCAACAAATACGTCAAAAAGGTTTAGAAAAAGATCAGCTTCTGAAACAAAAAAATCATGAGATTGAACAACTTTATTTAGAGTTAGAGGAAAAAGGTCGCGAGTTTAACACTGTAGTTGAGCAAAACAAACAGGTGAACTATGAGCTTGAGAATCAACATCAAGAGTTAGTGACTCTAAAAGAAGAAAAAGAGGTTGTCGGTAAACAGGGGATGAAAGAGTTAACAGAGCTCAATGACGCTAGATTTGCACTTTTCCAAGCTCAGATGGATATAGAGAGATTGAAAAAAGAATTGGCTTCTCAGCCAAGTCGCGATCTAACTTTAATTCAACGCAAAAAGCATTGGTTATTTGAGCTTGAGCACTTACTAAAACAAGACAAATTAAAAAAAGCCGATTTAGAGCATTTGCCTAAAGATCTTTCAAATGAAATTCTCACCTTGAGTCAATCTAAATCTATTTATAAACAGTTGAGAATGCAATTTGAAGAAAAGAGCAAGGTGCTAGAAGAGGTTCGCGAGCAGCTTTTTAAAACTGAAACTCAGCTTGAGCTCTTAGAAAAAGAGAAAGAGCAGGGGATTAAAGAAAGTACTCTTCAAGAGAAAGAGCTAGAGCAGCATTTGGTTGAAAAAGATCGAGAAATTTCTCTTGTAGAGAGTGAAGTGAAACAATTAAATGAGATGGTTTCGCAACTCATTCAAGAACTTTACGAAAAAGAGAAAGTTAAATCGTAAGAATTTCATGACCATTCTCAGTAATGAGAATGGTGTGTTCCCACTGAGCGCTGGCTTTGCCATCTACTGTTCTTGCAGTCCACTCATCCATGGGGTCAATAATGCCTTCTGGAACCCCTTCATTAATCATTGGCTCTATTGTGAAAGTCATTCCTGGAACTAATGGAAGATGAAGATTGTTGCGAGAGTGTAAAACTTGTGGCGGTTCATGGAAAGCAATGCCAATTCCATGTCCGACAAATTGATAGACCACAGAGCACTTTTTAGAACGGGCGTAATTTTCAATAACGTCACCAATTTCTGAAAGTTTGACACCGGGCTTTAAAATAGCAATAGATCTCATTAAACATTCATAAGCCACATCGACAACAAGTTTGCGCCCGGGTGTTGTTTGACCAATGACAACCATAGCGCTACAATCGCCAAAATAACCATTTAAAATCACTGAAACATCTATATTGGCAATGTCTCCTTCAACGAGCTTACGCCCACTTGCAATGCCATGGCAAATCACTTCATTAATTGAGATGCAGATGCTTTTAGGGTATGGCGGCGAACCATAACCAAGCGTAGCGGAGATCCCTCCGTTGTCTTTCATTAATTTAGCAGCATAATCATTGAGCTCTTGAGTCGTAACACCTGCCCTTGCTTTCAAGCAAGTCTGATCGAGTACATATTTAGTCAGTTTGCAAGCAGCTCTGATCCCTTCGATCTCTTCATCCGTTTTAATTCGGATTCGATATTTATTGAAGTACTCCTCGGCATAGGGATTATCTTTGGATATAGGGAGATGCGGAAAATGGCATCTTTTCCATTTCTTACCGCTTCCACACCAGCAAATTTCATTTCGTCCGTACGTCATAAGCTTTTAAATTATATAAAAAAGTTAGCTTATCATGTTTTTTTCTTTTTAAACAATTTAGAATTACTAAGTCGCCTCTGAAAATAAAAAAGTCATTTATTTTTTATAAAGCACTTAAACTTCTATAAAATAGCTAGTGTTGTAGATGCTAGTTGTTGGATTATAGATACTTATACAATGCACTTATGTGAAGAAGTCACAAAACCATAGATTCCAGCCAAGAGCATTTCTATGGCAATGAAAGTTAAAATTAAACCCATAAGTCTTGTGCAAGCGGTCATCGCTTTATCTTTAAGAATTTTTTTGAAGACTGGTGTTAAGAAAAGGATGATTGCTGTAAACGCCCATGCAATGATGATTGCAAAGAGCATTTCTAAATTATTTTCAACTTGTCTGCTATAAGC
>CAZJSX010000032.1:0-11106 GCA_964548845.1 uncultured bacterium
CAGTCACTCTTTTTTTCAGGGATTCTTTGAATGATCATAGAGGCGCAAAGTTGCGGACACATATTGCGATCATGCCATTGATCGAGCTGATTGTGCACAGTTCCATCGCCATTTAACGCGTGCATGGCTGACTCTGTCTTTACTCCACCTAAAATAAAAAATGAAATTTTAATTTTCCCATGTTGTTCAATTCGCATGGCTTCAAAAAATCCATGAAGGGCGTGCTTGGCTGCGCAATATGATGAGCGCAGGGGAACTCCAAATTTGCCTGCTAAGCTGCTAATAATAACTAGCCGTGGGTTTTGACTTTTTAAAAGTGTGCTTAGAAAATATTTCGTCATTTTTACAGGTCCAAAAAAAATAGTCTCCATGATCTTGCGATCGACCTCTTCTTTGGTTTTATCTGCTTGTGAGCGCTGTGATAGAGAGGCATTGTGGATAATGATATCTAATTTTCCGAACTTTTCTAAAATTTTATTCTGAGCCTCTTTGAGCTTAGATTCATTAAGTGAAGTTAAGTCTAAAGGTAAGATCAAACAGCGATCAAAAGAGAGATTAGCTAATTTTTGTGTTTCTAATAGTTTTTCTTGTTGTCTGGCTGAGAGGATTAATTTGGTGGTGCCTTCTGAAAGTTGTATAGCAAGTTCTCGTCCAAGGCCGCCAGAGGCCCCGGTAATCCAAATCACTTGATTATGGTAGATACTATTTTGGGGCATGAATCACTTCTAATTTAGGAATGGTCATCAAATCTTTGTATTTAAAGCCGCTGCCACTTCCCATCAAAACAATTTTCTCATTGGGAGAAACAAGCTTTTGCTCAATGAGTTTAGAAATACCAACAATACATGCGCCAGCTTCTGGGCATAAGTAAAGCCCCTCTGTTTTAGCAATGACTTTTAATCCTTGGATCATCTCTTCATCAGTCACTGCAATTGCAGCTCCTTGAGTATTATAAATAGCATCTAAAACCATGAAATCGCAAAAGGGTTTGGGAACTCTTAAGCCATTAGCTTTTGTATGAGCCCCTTGAAAAAATTCAGCATGTGGAGCTTTTTTTTGGTAGGCTTTGACAAGTGGAGCGCAACCGCTGGCTTGAACGGCAATAAGACGGGGAAGTTTTCCTTGAACCCAGCCGAGCTCTTGGAGTTCTTGGCATGCTTTATAAGCTGCTGCGATTGCAATTCCACCACCTGTTGGAAATACCATCACATCAGGAAAGCTCCAATCCAGTTGCTCGATGATTTCAAGGGTAATTGTTTTTTTCCCTTCTAAGCGATAGGGCTCTTTTAGAGTAGAGACGTCAAACCAACCTTTTTCTTTTTTGTGCAGCTCAATATATTTGCCTGCATCTGAAATCATCCCTTCAATTAATAAAGTTTGGGCTCCAACTGCAGAGCAGAGCATTTTTGTGATTTCTTGTGCATCGATTGGCATAATAACCGTAATAGGAATGCCTGCGCTTGCTGCATACATGGCCCAAGCTTCTCCAGCATTACCATTGGTAGCAATGGCAATTTTTTTTGCCCCCAACTCTTTAGCTTTAGAAAGTCCACAGCTAGCGCCACGAGCCTTGAAAGTTCCACCGGGATTAGAATCTTCATTTTTTAGATAAAGATGACTTAGTCCTAAATGTTTTTGAAAGTTTTTCAAATGAAGTAATGGAGTAAAGCCTTCTCCTAATGAAAAGATGTGTTGAGGATCTAAAACGGGTAATAGTTCATGGTAGCGCCACATATTGGGAGCTCTCAATGAAATGTTATGAGGTGAAGTGGACTCTCTTGCCAGATCTAAATTATAGCGAACAATGAGTGGAAAACCACAATCGCAATAATTCATTAGTTGCGCAGCAGAGTGTATCTTTTGACACTTACTGCATTCTAAATGTTGAATAGCCGAGTAATTCACCAACGCTTCCTAGATTCAAGATTCTAAAACCTTTTTGCGAGAGGCAACCAGTGCTTTAACTGTTTTATGTACATCTTCTTTAGTATGGCGAGATGTCGGAACAAGTCTAAGCAATAGCTCTCCAGGAGGAACAACAGGGTACATCACCCCAGAACAAAAAACGCGATACTCTTCGCGAAGAGTTTTAACAAACTCTTTTGTTTTAGCCATCCCTTGTGTTTGCATATAAATTGGGGTAATAGGTGATCCTGTATTGCCAATATCAAATCCTGCAGCTTTAAGCTCTTTTTGTAAAAGAAGGGCAACATCCCAAGCTTGAGCTCTTCTTTCAGGCTCAGCAATCATGATGTCTAGTGTTTTAGAAAGGGCTTCTACATAAATTAGAGGGAGATTTTTTGCAAAAATGACAGGTCTTGCATTCCATTTAATATGTTCAATAACACTTTCATCGCCTGCAACAAAGCCACCAATACCAGCAAAGCATTTGGCAAAAGTTGAAAAATAAAGATCTATTTTACCTTGGACATTAAAGTGTTCACCAACACCTTTTCCATTCATTCCCATAACACCAATGCCATGAGCATCGTCAACCATTAATCTAGCATTGTATTTTTCTTTAAGGGCGCAGATCTCTTTTAATGGGGCAAGCTCACCACTCATCCCATAAACGCCGTCAGTAACAATTAAAATACCGCCATCCGAGCGAGCTCTAGTTGATTGTAAGATGCGCTCTAAACTTGCCATGTCGTTGTGTCTGAAAATTCTAAATTGTGAGCGTTTGTTTGCTGCTAATTTTGCTCCATCAATAATACAAGCATGGGCATCGTGATCGATGATCACAGTATCTTTTGGGCCAATTAAACTTGTGATAGTCCCCATAACACCTAAGTAGCCGTAGTTAAACAAGAGGGCAGCTGGTTTTTCACAGAAATGAGCTAGCTTTTTTTCTAAGGCTTCATGGTTTTTAGTAAAACCACTCATTAATCTAGCTCCCATCGGGTAGCCAAGACCATACTTTTCTAAAACTTCATGTCCAACAGCTTTAACTTCGGGATGATCAGCCAGACCCAAGTAGTCGTTAATAGACCAGATTGTCATGGGCTTTTGATTAAAGGTCATGGTTGTGCCAAGAGGGCCCTCTAGAAGGGGTTGAGCAAAGTAGTTATTCTCAGATCTACGAATTTCAAGAAACAATCCTTCTCCATTATAACACTTGTCGAAAAGATCGGCAGGTTTAGTTTCTTCTTGTGGTGGTGTATGCTCCATGGCCTTCTCCTTTTAGCTGATATGGCTCTTATTATGGTCCTTCTACAAAGAATGGTTATAAAAATCCATAAAAGAACAATATTAATTGTAAAAAATTAAAGTTAAGTTGCTTATTGATTTTGAATGGAGGTAAAAAAAGTAAAAAAACAGAGTTGTTTAATTTTAAAAAAGGGGGTATCTTGTTTTCAAATTCCTGATCTCAAAGATAAAAATGATTGTACTGATTGATAATTATGACAGCTTTACCTACAACCTCTATCATTTAATTGCCCTTTTTAATCCTCAGATTACAGTTGTGCGCAATAACTTGATTAGTTGTCAAAAGCTTGAGCAACTCCATCCCAAAGCCATTGTCATCTCGCCTGGACCTGGATCTCCTAATG
Source organism: uncultured bacterium (assembly GCA_964548845.1). Classification (GTDB taxonomy): domain Bacteria; phylum Chlamydiota; class Chlamydiia; order Chlamydiales; family JAAZZY01; genus CAZJSX01. The sequence continues at coordinate 3,555 of CAZJSX010000032.1, forward strand.
AGGCGGGGATATGCCTTGAAGTGATCCAAACGTTTGCGCCATCAATTCCAATTTTAGGAATTTGTCTAGGGATGCAAGCGATGGCGCAGGCTTTTGGAGGGTCAGTTGTAAGAGCTCCTATTTGCTCGCATGGCAAAGCCTCGTTAATTGATCACTATGGCACAGATCTTTTTAATGGTGTTCAAAATCCCTATGAAGCTGCTAGATATCACTCTCTATGTGTTGAGAAAAAAACACTGCCCAAAGAGCTTTGTATTGCAGCGCAAACATCTGATGGATTGATCATGGCCCTTTCTCATCAGGTTTATCCATTGTATGGAGTGCAGTTTCATCCAGAGTCGATTTTGACAAAAGAGGGGGAGAGGCTAATGAGTAACTTTTTTGTCATAGTGGAAAATTTCTGGAAAAAGAGGTTAAACAAAATTTGTAACGTTAGTAATATGGCACTATAGTAAGACAAAGGTTTCTTGGTATGGCCAGACTGAGTCAAGTACTTGCAAGCAAGCTCAAAGAAGTAGAATTGCTCATTAAAAAAAATGAGAAAGATCCCAATAAAACTCTGCGAAGAATTGCAGAAACTCCATGCACACTTAAACACTACTTTAGAGACGCTTTAAAAATATCGGGAGTCTCCATTATCGCAGAAATTGAACCCCAAACTTTTTTTGCATCGGAGCAAAATAAAGAAAAGTTGATTGTGCAATGGGCTCGTCGCTTGAGTAAAGCAGGGGTTGCCGCAATTGCTATTTTAACAGATCCCCATCTTGGCGGCTCGCAATTAGAGGATCTTAAAAAAGTTGTAGAAGAGCTTTCGACACTACATCCTTGCCCCATCTTACATTATGACTGTGTTTTGCATCCTTATCAGATGGCTCAAAGCAAACAAATGGGAGCGCAAGCTGTTAATTTAACGGCTTCTATTTTAAAAGATCAGCTCAAAGAGTTCATAGAAAGTGCAAGTTCAATGGGCATGGAGAGTCTGGTGCAAGTGAGCAATATCAAAGAGCTTGAATATGCACTTGATTGTGGAGCAGAAATTATTGCTGTGAATGCAAGTAATTGTAATAGTCGTAAAGAGGCTTTTATATTACTGGAACAAATGGCCCCTTTGATTCCTAAAAATGTTGTTAAATTAGCAGAGTATTCTTTTCACAATTTAGAAGAGATACACAGAGTTCATTATTGGAAATATCATGGCATTATTGTTTGTCAGATGCTGAGTCCAAAAGAAGATATCGAAAGTTTGATTGCACAGATTGGCAATATCATATAAAAGAGGTGATTTGTCAGTTGATGTCAGAGTTTGTTTTTGTTATAAGGGAAAAGAAATAGGCTAGTGCCTATCCAAGATTAAAAAACTCATCTCATCAAATGAAAAACCGGGCCTTTCTAATAAAAAAGCCCATGTTAACTTTAAAAAAGCAGCACTTCGTGGATCAGCAATCTATTTTAATAGAGCCTCAAGAGAACCAATGTTTGAAAGATAAGCAGAGGCTTGTCGACAAGCAAGGGCATTCCAGATCTTGTCGAATTGAAAACATTGTGATTGGAGATGGACATCTTACTTTAATGGCAGGGCCATGTTCTGTTGAGAATGAAGATCAGATATTTTCAATTGCTCAGTCTGTTTCACAATCAGGAGCACAAATTCTGCGCGGTGGTGCATTTAAACCTAGATCATCTCCCTATTCATTTCAGGGACTTGGTAAAGAAGGCTTAAAACTTTTACAAAAGGCAGCTAAAAAATATCAGCTATTATCTATATCTGAAATTATGGATAGCGAAGATCTAGAGCTTATTGAAGAGTATGTCGACATTTTGCAGGTCGGTGCTCGTAACATGCAAAATTATAGCCTACTTAAAAAACTGGGTAAATCTAAGAAGCCCGTTTTGCTCAAAAGGGGATTTGCATCAACCTATCAAGAGCTTTTAATGTCAGCTGAGTACATTTTAAGTGGGGGTAACTCTAGGGTCATTTTGTGTGAGAGAGGGATTCGAACTTTCGAGACCTATACACGCAATACCTTAGATATTACTGCCGTTCCTATATTAAAGAGCCTAACCCATTTGCCTGTCATTGTAGATCCTAGCCACGGGACGGGGATGCGCCATTTGGTTGCCCCTATGGCCAAGGCTGCGATTGCAGCGGGTGCCGACGGCCTTCTAATTGAAGTTCATACAAGTCCAGAAAAAGCTCTCTCAGATGGCGTTCAAACCATTTCTAATCAAGAGTTTAGAGAGCTATCCCAAAGCTTGAGAAGTTTAAAGTTGGCCTTAGTTAATTAACTAGAAATCATTGAATTGCGTGATATAAACAGTTAATTATTATTGCCTTAAACTAACTCTGAACGTATAATTCCTCCTTTAATTAGAGGATTTATGGCAACGACTACAACACCTATTGTTTTTAAGATTGTGACCTATACGCATTTGGACAAGAGATTATTAGATGAGAATTGTTCCATTTGCTGGCAGCCATTTGCAGCTCATCCCCAATCAGCTATAGCTTCTGATGCTATTGCCTATCATACAGCTGACACAGCAGATCATAACGTTACTGTAAAACCTCTACATGCTTTTCACATGCAATGTGTCACAGATTGGTTCATGCAAACCAAATCCCTCAAAAATCAAGCTGCTTATTTAGCAGGGCACATTTTTTTTGACCCTCAAAAGGCTGAGTATCTATCTACTTGCCCAACATGTCAAAAAGTGGTTGATCTAACTGCGACCTATATTACTTCTCAGATAGGGTCACCTAAAGCTTAGTTATTACACGGGCGACTTTCATATAATCTTAATAATAAGATATATAAGAATTATTTACCCCTTTAGCTCATCCATATTTGAGACTGTCAAACTATTATTTTTTATTGACTTAGATCTAAAATTCATATAAAATATGACTAACAGGAAGTATAAATTATGCTTAGTTCATCTAGATGCAGCGCAGCTTTACCGCGTTTACCTTCGAATAATTCAAGGCTTATACCACAAGTACGAGCTGGGGCAGCAAGGGCACAGCCTCGAGTGATAAGGGCGGTCGTTTTTGCCGAGCCGAGTTTTAGTTCAATCACTGCAAAAGATATTATAAAAGGGCTCTTCTTTTTAGGTTTAGCTACAGCAGCTATTACTGTGGCATGCACGGTTGGTTATGAAGTTGGTGGAGCAAATTTAACAGTTATAATGGGTGTATTCACAGCATGTGCAGTGGCGCATCTTTTAGGACCAGAATCTAATCCACAATTAGGTTAAATAGAGGAAGAGCAGAATGGCTACAACAACTCAAGTAAAATTTAACGTTCTTACCGGTGAGCAGTTTATTCAACAGTTTCTACCTTCACAGCAAAATGGTCCTGCTGGTTCAACACAACATGGCGATGTCAATTGTGCAATCTGTTACGGAGATTTAGTAGAAGAGCGCCGTTTAGATGAAAAAATGCCTCTTGTGGTTTATCACGGTTGTGGTGATTCAGAAAAGATGGAAGAATCACCAGCTCAAAACCCAATACATGCTTATCATTTTGAATGTATTAACCAATGGTGGATTCAAGTAAAAGACTGTCCATCTTGTAGAGCTCAAATTACTAACATTAATGCAGTTTATCAAAAAACAGTTGAACTTTCTACTCAATCTCATGATGGAATTTTGCAATTAGTTCGATATAAAATGTTACCTTACCTATCAAAAATGCAAAGCATGCTTGAAACTTCTAAAAAACTGGCTGAAGATTCGCTCCAATGCATGTTGTTTAATTTAAAGGTTTGTGCAGGACTAGGAGTTCTGTACCTTTCAATATCAAATATCGACTTATAAGGTAATAAAATGGCAACAATAGCAGTAGCACCAGTCGCAGTAATACCACCTCCTCCAAAAATAATAGATGTGAACTTTAAAGTTATTACTTCTGATAAGTTTGTTCAGTTGCCAGCATTCTCACAAACCCCTTGTCCTTCTTGCTCAATCTGTCTAACCAATTTTATAGAAAACGCTAATTTAAAAGAGGGGATGCCTTTAGTATATCATGAGTGCGCAGTTTCTGAAGATTCTAAAGAACCAGTAATCATTAAGCCAATACATGCTTTTCATTTCACGTGTCTTGCTGAGTGGTTTGATAGTAAGCATAATTGTCCAGAGTGTAAGGGAGAAGTTAAACTTGAAGAATTTTTTAGGAATATTCGCCAACAATTCCCGGTAGATGCACCAGTTATTATACCAAATGCCCTTAGAGAATATAATGGACCATCAGCTCCGGTAAGGCAATTTCGAGCCGTAGATTTAACAACATCTGAGATATTTGAAAATGTTCGAGCAGAAGTCACTAAAGCAGTTAAAGAAATATTTTACTATATAGGCCAGTTTGCACTGATTGTGGTTGCAGCCCTTGTTTTTGGCGCTATAACAGGGCCAATTGGCGCTTTAGTTGTTGTGGTTGTTGGAACCAAGTCATTAGGTGAAGAGTTAAGACAAAAGCATAACGCCTAAAAATTTTATTATCTTTTTATCTCCAGGCATAGCTTCCAAAGCTATGCCTCTTATTTTTTAAATTTTAATTTGTCTCTTTTCAAGCACAGAACTTAGAAAAATATTATTATTTTCTAATATCTGAAAAATCGTCTATAATATTTCACAATTATGGCTAGTGGAAACAAAATACATTTTACTTCTTTAGGGTGTCCTCGAAATCTTGTCGATAGCGAGATTATGATTGGGATGCTCATACAAGCAGGCTATGAGATGATTGGCGATTTAAAGAAAGCCGATTACCTCATTGTTAACACTTGTGGCTTTTTACAAGCTTCAAGAGATGAGTCTTGCAATGTGATCGAAGAGCTTTTGGCAAACCGCAAAAAAGGGGCTAAAGTCATTGCTACTGGTTGCATGGTCCAAGAGAAAAAAGAAGAGCTTCGTAAAAAATATCCATCGGTTGACTCACTCATTGGCTCTGGAGATGTGAAGAGCATTTTAAATGCGATTCAATCCGAAAGCCCACAAGACTTTGTCACAACCGCTAGAAGTTATATTGAACAAGGTGAAGTTCCTCGCACACTATCGACTCCTAAACATTATGCCTACTTAAAAATTGCTGAAGGATGTCGCAAACGTTGTTCATTTTGTATAATTCCAAAAATTAAGGGTCCTCTGCAGAGTAAAGAGATGGATCAAATTGTGAAAGAATTCAGAATCTTAATCTCTCAAGGGGTTAAAGAAATTATCTTGATTGCTCAAGATCTTGGTGACTATGGTAAAGATCAAGGATTTGAAAGTGGCAATTTGAAAGCTCTTTTAAAAGAGCTATTAAAGTTTGAACAAAAATTTTGGATCCGCCTACTCTATATTTATCCAGATGAGATCGATGAAGAGCTCATTGATTTGATGAAAAGCGATTCTAGACTACTTCCATACTTAGATATTCCGCTGCAACATATCAACGATCGCGTTTTAAAATTAATGCGCCGCAAAACATCTAGAGAAGATATTCTTAAGATTTTAGATCTTGTGAAGAAAAAAATCCCTAACATGGTGATTCGAACAAGTTTAATGGTTGGCTTCCCGACGGAAACTCAAGAAGAATTTGAAGAGCTTTGTCAATTTGTTCAAGACTACCCTTTAGATAATGTTGGTGTTTTCAAATTCTCTAAAGAAGAGGGCGCTTATGCCTACACTTTAGACGGACAAATCGAGCAAGAAGTTAAAGAGCAACGCTATGATAAGCTAATGACTATTTTGCAAGATGTGACTGTAAAAAATAACCAAAAGTGGGTTGGTCAAACATTAGATGTTTTTGTTGAAGGATATCACCCTGATTCACAACTACTCATGACTGGCCGTTTTTACGGACAAAGTCCAGATATCGATGGCATGATTATTTTAAATGATCATCAAGCGGTTAAAGACTTTGGCAAAATCTATCAAGTTAAAATCACACAAGCTTTAGGCTATGATCTTTTAGGATCTGTTATTAAACCAGCACCTGCTCCAAAAAGATCGCTAGCTATGGTTAGTTAACTCTTGATCAAATAATCTTTTTTATTTCATCATGCACCTATGAACAAAGTATTCTCCCACTTAGAAAAAATACAACTTTACCATGTCGATGCTGCCGGTTTAATTTTCTATGGGCAGCTTTTTTCAATCACTCACAATACTTTTTCTGCCTTCTTAGAACATCATCAGATTTCAATCAAAGAGCGACTTGAAAAAAAGGACTATTTTTTCCCAGTAGTTCATGTTGATGCCAATTATTTAAAGCCAATTCGCTTAGAAGATGTTTTGAAGATTGAGATGACTATCGAAGGCATTAAAGAGAGCTCTTTTTCTATTCGCTATCAACTCTTTAATAAAGATCTTTTAGTGGCCAATGTGCTCATTGTCCACGTAGCTATAGATGCTAAGTCGCATACTAAACAAGACATCCCTGGCCCATTGCGAGCTGTTTTAGAAGGCCATCTAAAGCAGTGAATTCAAGAGCTCTTTTCTCGCTGGCTTTAAACCCTGATAATTTAAAGGGAGAAAAGTTTTTGGAATTTTGTATTTGGGAAGTTTGCCTTCTAAAAATACCAATAGCTGCTTCAAATCAAGTCCAGCATCAGCTTTGATAAATGCTGTAGGCGTTGCCCCATACTTGAAATCTGGCTTGCCGACCACAATAGCTTCAGTAATCTGCGGATAGGTCGTTAAAATAGCTTCTATTTCTTCAGGCTGAATATTTTCTCCACCGCTTATAAATAAGTTGTCTAAACGCCCTAAGATTTTTAAACATCCATTTTCAATTTGACCAAGATCGCCCGTTTCAAACCACCCCCCAGAATTTAAAGGTGAAACTATTTTCCCCTCTTTCAAATATCCCTCTAAAAGAGAAGATCCTTTAATTAAAATTTGCTGATTGCAATCGAGTGTTAGTTGACAGTGGCTTAAGGGGGTTAATTGATCGCACCCCTTTTTTGAGGTAGCTACTTGAGAGGCGCATTCTGTTAAACCATAAGTTTTAAAAACGGCTAGATTCAAAAATTTAGCTCTGTTGTAGAGCATTTGATTAATTGGCCCTCCTCCAATTAAAATCACTTTGAGTGCTTTTAAAGTTTTTGGATCGTTTATACAATCAAAAAGCTGCGCATTCACACAAGAAAAATGCGTGGCGCTCTGGATTGATTCATTTAAAGAGTCCTTTTTAAGAACTAAAGAGGCTCCTGCTAAAATGGTGCGAAAAATAATACTAATACCTCCAACATGGTGAAGAGGGAGATTCAAAAGCCAGCGATCATCATAAGTATAGTTTAAAAACTCATTAGCACTTTTGGCGCTATTAAAGTGAGCACTTGCTTTATGGACACAGATTTTGGGTTTAGAGGTGCTTCCTGATGTTAAGATATAAGTGAGTGGTGAAGATAGAGAGTATTCTTTTTCTTGTGAGCTAAGTGGATGATTAGAAAAATCAATTGGGTCATCAAAGTAATGTGAGCAGTGAATCTCTTTGAGTATGACTTGTATTTGATCTGGTGGAAGTTTTGTATTTACAGGAAATAAAAGGAGTTGATTTCTAAAACAGGC